>JAUVBP010000071.1 GCA_030591125.1 Candidatus Woesearchaeota archaeon
GGCGAGATGAATGAAGAGCTGGATAATCTTATGGTAACAGAGCCTGACCTGGGCCCGGGTCTGGCAGAAGACCGGATCGAGGTTATTGAGATGGCTGATTATCTTACATTCTGGAAGGGATATAAAGATATTGTTTATGTTGTAGACGATTATGAGATTGCATTAATGGCTTCAACATATGCTTCATTGCTGAACATTCCTTTGGTGATCCAGGGAAGCACTTTGGATGTCCCTAAAACTTTCACTGGAAGGAATGTAATCGGTGTAGGTGCGTGCCCTGAAGGGTTGGTATGCGAGGAATATTATGATACAAACTTCGATCTTCAGCAGAGGTACATTGAGCTTACAAACACAGACAAGGTTATGCTCGTCAATCCGGCAGACCTTAATATCTTCGACCCGAATGAATATAATGATTATTATAATCTTCAGCAGGAGAGAAGCACAGAGAAGATAGCAGAAATGCATGCAGGAATGTCTTTGGTGGCGCCGATATTGGCCAGTGCAAAGCATGAGCTGATAATAACAACACCTGAGACAGAGGCTTATGCTGTAGACGCTTCATTCCAGTCGCAGCTTGATGCTCTGGGCTTGGGCCAGGAGGATCTCAAATACTTGACAATAGCTGCAAGCCCTAAGGTTATACATATGGCAATCGCTGATGAGCGTGGCAGGGTTTTCTCTCAGGAGGCTGACAACAAGCTCTATGGTAACATAGATGATGATCTCTGGATAGATCTTGCTGTAGGGAGGCTTTTCAGCGTCACTGTCTCTGACACGAGTGCGCAGGTCGCAAGGACATTGTTCTATGATGATATCCCTAAGAGCAATAACTTCGCGATGTTCTGGGCGCCTAATTTCATGAACATGATAGCTGCAGCAAGGACAAATGATCGGATAATGACAGAATATCTGGGATTCAACAGTCAGAGCAAGTATGTAAAACTCAATATGGGAGGAGAGCCTTACTATGATTCCTTTGATACTAAAGCTGATATGGAGAACAAGTTCTACATAAACTATCTTGATCACGGATATTCTTTTGGATGGACCCATGGGATAAACACCAAGTCCCTCCGGCAGAATCAGGTGATGATGGAGCCGGCTTTCGTCAACAGCCATGCATGCTCTACATGCGCATATCATAGGATAGGTAATGATAATTTAAAGCAGCTTCTTTTCTGTTCAAACATAATAAGGAGAGGAGCCATAGTCCATCTTGGATCAGTAGCTACTTCAGGAGGATTTGAGCAGGACAGGTTCCATGTGGATCAGTTCTCATTGGGCAGGGATGTTGGTACCTCTTTCAAGAACTGGAAAAACTTCAACTACAACGGAAAGGAGCAGTTTGAAGTGATGCTGGGAGATCCGACTTTTAACCTCAATTTCCCTTACTCTGAAGAGATGTGGGCTGAAGGCAATGCACAGAAAGTTGAGTTTGAGGAAGGGTTCATAAGGTTCAATCTGCCACAACAGGATTGGCTTACTGACTTTAAGTTTGCTAGGAGAGCAGGGGAGTATTTGACGGGTTGGATTTTCGAGATGCCTGTAGGCGAGAACTACATGAGGGACTTCAAGAGAGTTTACAACTTGATTGATACTGATGGTGAATGCAGCACGTATTACCGGGGCTGCAATGTTACTCTCGGGGGTGACAGGGGGCGTTTCAGGATAAGGATTCCGAGCTCTCTCAACATCCAGAACATAACAAGGATAGAGTATGAGGCTGAGGGTGTCATAAAAGATTATCCTCTTTACCATATATATGAATCTCCGTGGAGAGACACTGTATATTATCATTTTACTGAGTTTGAGAGGGATGTTGATGATGGCATAGACAGTATGTACTTTGAGGAAAGGCTGGAAGAGATAGATGAGAGTCATTGGCTTTTCAACGACTACATACCTGCAAGAGAGTACAGGTTCTACTATGAATAAAGCAATAGTTTTTGGTTTTGTATTTTTGGTTTTAGCCAGCTTTGCTAGCGCTCTAGATATCACGATAGAGCTTGAATCAGAAGGCAGCTTCGGGCTTGGTGAGGATGTCACATTTAACTACACTCTTATAGCAGATGAAGGGACCATGATTACTTTTCTTCCTTTCATTGACTGCCCTTCAGCGCCCATGCCTTTCATGATAGAAGAGACAGTCATGCTAGAAGCAGGAGTTCCTTATGAGGCAAGTTTCAATGCCTTGACAGTGGGTGCATATGTTGAGACCCAGATGTGCGAGGCATACATACAGATCTTCTCGCCTATAGATCAGATTGAGACAATGGATGTAGAGATAACAGCAGAGCCTATTTTTAGCTTTAGTTTGCTCACATGCAAGGATTTTTCCTGTATAGAGAAGTCAAAGGTTTTTGTCCAGGGAGATACAGCCTATTTTGACTACAGTTCAAGTGTTGCAAATCCTTCAATAACAGCGACATTGACGAGTCCAGACAGCAGTCAGCAGCAGGTATCGTTCCCCATGTCAATGGGCCTTACTGAAATAGGGACTTATACTCTCACTGTAGCGGCGACAAAGGAAGGCTATAAGGACAATTCTGCCAGTGTAATGTTTGGTGTAATAGAGAAGGAAGTGGAGATTGAGGAAGAGTTTAGTACTGTGCCTGTTGAAGATAGCACATCCAATGATTCTTCTGGAGGCACTTTCTATACAGAGACTGTTGTGATCCAAAATGATGGCCCTGTTGGGGACATTCCTTCAGATAATGTCTTGTCTCCTGTTCAAGATGATGGAAGCTTTGACACCATGGATTCAGGGGCTGAAGCCGGGAAAGAGGTAGCGCAGAAAGAAGTAGTGATAGAGACAAGGGTCGCCGGTCCGGTAGAAGATGGGAACTATATGGGGAAGATTGCAATAATAGCAGGGATATTTTTTGTTCTTGTGGTTTATTTATTCTATAGGATAAAGAAATCTAGGTGATTATTCAATGACTATTGTCATCCCTGGCTTTGCTGACATCACGTTTTGAAACTCTTCTTTTACAAGCTCTTCAGCCTTCTCTGGAGTCACATACTTGAAGTGGCTCATCAGCATCAGCCTCGGTTGTGCACGATATGCTAGTTTTATCACTTCATCTGGGCTCATGTGGCTGTCTATCAGGTCAAAGTTCTTGTCGTTATGCGTGCATTCTGTAAGTATGAGGTCAGAGTCCTTGCAGAAATTGCCAAGCCCCTTTGTGTAGTTTGCATCCCCTGTATAGCAGATTGTCTTGCCTCCTACATGTATCTTGTATGCATAGTTGACAATTGAATGCATTGTGAGACTCTTTTCTATATGGAATGATTTTATCTTTTGATGGCTTCTTGGGCCTACAATTTTTAAGTTATTCAGCCCGCTGATTCTGCTTGGGCTGTATATTGGGGTGCCTGCAGGCATGTTCTCTGCAATCTGCCATATGTGGATTATGTGGTCGAGATGGATATGGCTAAGCAGCATAGCATCAGCATTTTCCAGTATCTCCTTGTCTTTTAGTATTGTTTTTGCGCCTGCATCTAGGAGTATCACGTCATCATTGTGCCTCAATGAGTAGCCTACTTGGTTTCTTGTGAGGTAGGTTTTTAGAGGTGGCACAAACCCTCCGTCGATGCCGTATGTCTTGAGATGCACCTTGCCTTCAGGGACCTTGTCTATCTGTTCTAGGGTTCCATCAAGACGAAGCAGGTATATGTCATTCACCATCTTTTCCTGGAATATGCTGACAAGCCCCTCGCTGATATCCTCAAGCTCGTCGCCTAGTCCTGCCATGCCTTCAGTCAATGTCTCTAAAGGGGGTTTTGGGTCTGGTGAGCCAAGAGCACTGCCTGCAGTCATAATGCCCATTGCCATTGCTCCTGCAAGAAAGTCTCTCCTTTTCATTTTTCTTATGTTTTTATCGAAAATAGGAGTATTTAAATTTTTCGTTTTTTATTCACTTTTTAGTAAGAACAGATATAAGCAAGGAATAGGGACGCCGAGGCTGGGATTTGAACCCAGATATCCGTGAGGAAACAAGCTTTCAGTATGAAATTCCAGGCTTGCGCAGTACCAAGTTGTGCCACCTCGGCAATAGGATTCTTGACATTAATCTACTTTAAAAAGCTTTTGGACAAGAAAAAGAAGAAAAAAAATAAAAATTTTATACATCAAGGCATTCGCCTTCAAGATTAACATCGCCCGTGAATATCAGGCCTGCCTCTCCTGTGTCTACATTGGTGTATGTTGCCTTGAACACATTGCTGTATGACTCGCCTGCTGTGCATACATAGGTTGTAAGCTGGATTGTCTTTATCTCTCCTGGCTGGAGTGTAGTGTCTGTAATGACATCTGCAGTTCCTCCTATGTCAAACGCTGTCAAGGTTATTTCTACAGGCATGTTGTTCATGATCCTCAGGGAATTGCTCGCAGCAGTGTCCGAAAGGTCATAGGACATTACCCCTATTGGTGCGCTGGCCCAGTATGCTGCTGAGGCTTTTGCGCTTGTCCCTCTTCCTATTGAAGGGAATGCTCCCAATACTCCTACAACAATCAATGCTATTATTACAACAACAGCAAGTATTATCAGGTATTCTGTTGATGCTTGTGCTTTTCTTCTCAAGATTTCACCTCCTTTTTTTTTTCTGTTTTATCATGCGTCTAGGCACTTGCCCTCGAGCTTTACGTCTCCTGTGAACTCAAGGTCAGTCTCTGTAGTATCCCTGTTGTCATATCTTATGACAATCTCGTAGCTATATGACTCATCTGCCTCGCACTCGAATGTGGTCAATCTGACAGTTTTCTTCTCTCCTGGCTGGAAAGTCGTGTCAGCAATATTGTCATTGACTCCCCCTATCCGTATAAGGGTAATCATTATCTCTACAGGCAGGTTGTTCATGATTATGAGAGAATTGCTCGCTGCCGTGTCAGAGAGGTCATAAGAAAGTATGCCTATCGGTGCGCTGGCCCAGTATGCTGCAGAAGCCTTTGCGCTTGTCCCCCTGCCGATGGAAGGGAACCCGCTCAGTATGCCTACGACTATCAATGCTATTATGACTACTACAGCGAGTATTATCAGGTATTCTGTTGATGTTTGCCCTCTTTTTTTCAAAAAATCCACCTTTTGTTAATATTTTAGTGCATATATTCATTTATATATTTTTATATCCCGAAAAAGCTTCCCACAAGGAAGTTCATTATCATGAACATGGTCATACTGGATATTGCTATTATCGGCCCGTACCTGAAGCCGTGGACATAATTGCCCTCTTTTATCACGCCTATCAGGATCCCTGCAAGGAGGGAGGTTATAAGCAGCATGACAACAGATATCTTTGTCATGAATGCAGGTGTGATGTTGATATCCCCTATCAGGCCCCCCAGGCCTGCCATCGCGATGTCAGGAGTGGCAGGCTGCAGTGTGAGCATGGTCTCTAGGAATGATATGGCTATGGCAAGCAGCAGGGGAGTGCCTATGGTGACTGTGAAGAGTATGAACATGCTGTATGTCCTGGTGCTTGTCAAGAGCTCTTTTTTCAATGCCCTGGTCTCAATTATGTCTCTTGCTATTTCCTCGAGAAGCCTGGCGGAATGCCCTCCAGTCTTGAGCGAATTTGAGAACAGCCTTAAGCTCCTTTCCAGGATGGATGACTTGACTCTCTTGTTCATGTCGAGAAGTATGCTGCTGAAATTAACTGTTCCCATGGCCCTGTTTGTCACATAGTCTATTTCTTTTTTCAGCGGCCCGAAATCTTTTTTTGTGGCAAACTTCAATGCCTTGAAAGGTGTCATTCCAGATCTTATGTTGGATGCTGTCAGCTGCAATAGGTCAGGCAATGCATGCTCTATCCTGTTTGTCCTGTCTTCTATGCTGATATGTATCATGACATACGTGAATATGTGGGCAAAGGCAGCGAAAAGCACACCATAGAATACGAATAATGGGTTGAAAGATCCTAAGAGAAGAGGCGATGCTATAAGGAAGGCTATAATTCCCAGTAATGCGAGAAGGTTGGCAGAGCCTATCCAGTCATCTGCAGTCAGCTTCTTGCTTCCTGTGTATTCCAGCATGCGTGCAACATGCTCTCTATATCTTCTCGGCATAAGCCTTGCTAGGCTCATGTACAGCCTTCTTTTTTTCTTCATTTTTTGTGGTTGATATGCTGCTTGAAAGTTTTTCTTATCAGGTAGAAGCAGTATATATACAATGCAGCGAATATCGATATCAGTATCCATATCTCTGTCTTGAAATAATGGTACCATAAGGATATTACTGTTATGACTACCACTGCATATATTCCTATCACGCTCCAACTGAACTTTGCTGGGTCAAATTTTTTTCTCATCCTAAAATTGAACTATAGGCCTCCTTGATTTTATGAATCCTATGATCGCGAACTGCACCAGGACGTCTATCGTCAGGAAGACGATGAATGTTGTGGTGGTGATTGTGA
>JAUVBP010000041.1 GCA_030591125.1 Candidatus Woesearchaeota archaeon
AGAGAAGCTTCTCGAGCCCAAGTATATAGAGACCCTGACGTCAATCAGGGACTACTACAAGGGCATTGAGCATGGAGAGATAAAAGAGATATCCGGCAAGGAGATAGATGATCTTCTGGAAAAGGCAGATAAGTATCTCAAGAGGCTCAAGCGCCTGTTCACCCAGATAGAGAAGATGAAGGAAGAGGAGTCCATGCTGCACGTGTATGACACGGTGGTCACGATAATCCGCGACGTACTCATGCTTGAAGGTGTGGACCGTGTCAAGGATATAGAGGTCATAAAGTACTTCGAGTCTGAGCTCGTGCATAGGGGAAGGATCCCTGAGAAGTACCTGCGCATGCTGAATCAGGTCGTGAAATCAAAGAAGGACTATGATGATAAGAAGCTCACTAAAGCAGACATAGAGAACGTGAAGAAGGAGAGCCGGGAGCTTGTCAAGTTCCTCGTCGAGTACATGCAGAGGAAGCGTGGACGGGAGCTCGAGCGTGCCCGTATCCGTGTCAAGCACGGCGACAGGTATGGTGAAGTGCTCCTTCTTGAGGATACTGCATTCATCATCCATGACATAGACAAGGAAGAGCGCGAGATAACCAAGGCACCCATCAATAAGGACGGTAGCCTTGGCCAGGTGACAAAATCGAACCTGGAAGAGCTCGAGCATCACCTTGCGAAGTTCTCCATCCCTCCGAAGGTATTCATCAAGGGACCTATATTCGAGGACCTGAAAGAGGTCTTTGGCAAGGATGTTGAAGTGCTGCTTAATTATTGATTTTTTATTTACTTTTCATTTTATTATTTCTTGTTCTTTTGTTGGCATTTTGCTAAAATAAGTTCACGCAAGGTATATATTCTTCATCTCACCACTCACTTCCATGATAGACCTGATCATCCTGGACCTATACGGCACCCTGGCAATCGCCAATGAATATGACAATACACCACGAGATGGAATCATGGAATTTCTCGAGGCTAACAATAGATGCAAGCTGGCCCTTGCCACTGATGACCCTTCCAGAGAATCCATCGATGCTATCCTTTCATATCAAGACATCATGGACAGGTTCAACCGCATCTATACTGGAAAAGACCTGATAGACGTGAAAGGATACAGGGGAAGACGGAAAGATCTCATAAGGATATGCGCAGATCTTCATGTTGATGCAGGATCCGCAATCTTCATCAGCGATGGAAATGAAGATAAGAGTGATGCAAGAAGAGATTACATAAAGTTCATCCACGTACCGAAATACATCCAGACAGACGAACCTTTCTCTTTCAGCAGGATCGACCTGTCCAGGAGATTACCTGAATATAGGGATATGAGAGATATTAACTCTATTTAACCTTTAAAAACTCACAGGGAAACTTTTATCAAATAGCTGTCTTCTTCCTCTCCCAGGTGGTTATACATGAATGTTGATGGTACTCATTATAGGACAATCTGGCTTAAAGAAGGGGACGAAAGGACTGTCCAGATCATAGACCAGAGGAATCTTCCGCACGAATTCATCATAGAGGATCTGAAGACAACAAAAGATGTGGCTCGCGCCATAAAGGAGATGCGTGTCAGGGGCGCAGGTCTCATCGGAGCCACTGCTGCATATGGTATGTATCTGGCGGCACTGGAAAGCAGGGAAGAGCTGAGATGGCTCATTAAACAGAAGGATTCTGCTGTACCGAAGGAGCAGTTCGACAGCTACTGTTCCAGTGAGTTCGATATAATGATGAAGAATGCTGGTGATGTGCTGATACGTACAAGGCCTACTGCAGTCAATCTTGAATGGGCAGTCAATAGGCAGATCGAGGCAATGAAAGGTACAGGCTATGATAGCAAGATATCTACTGCGCTCAAGACTGCAATCGAGATTGCCGATGAAGATGCAGAATACTGCAGAAGTATAGGAGAGCATGGAGTCAATCTTCTTGAGGATATATCAAATAGGAAAGGAGGGAAGCCTGTCAACATACTGACACACTGTAACGCAGGATGGCTCGCATTCGTGGACTACGGGTCAGCCACATCTCCGATCTACGCCGCTCACAACCAGGGAATTGATGTGCACGTATGGGTAGATGAGACACGACCGAGTAACCAGGGTGCGCGCCTGACTGCTTGGGAGCTAGGCCAGCATGGTGTACCTCACACAGTCATTGCAGATAATGCCGGAGGACATCTGATGCAGCACGAAGAGGTAGACATAATGATTGTAGGCAGTGACCGCACGACATACACCGGTGATGTCTGCAACAAGATAGGCACTTACCTCAAGGCAGTGGCTGCCAAAGACAACAATATCCCCTTCTATGTTGCACTCCCATCATCGACCATAGACTGGAAGATGCGTGATGGAGTCAAAGAGATCCCTATAGAAGAACGCGGCGGTGAAGAGGTGAAGTATATACAGGGCCTGCATGATGGAAATATCAAACAGGTGCTCCTCACTCCGGAGACCAGCAGTGTCACCAATTACAGTTTCGATGTCACACCATCAAGACTTGTGACAGGGATAATAACAGAACGCGGCATCTGCGAGGCCAGCGAGGACGGCATTCTGTCTATGTATCCTGAGAGACGGAAGTAGATTAAAATGCTGACTGAGATTATTGAAGCGTATCATAAGTCTGATCAATTCTGTAGGATGATGCTAGAATACAGGATAAACAGGATAATATTTACAGATATTCATGATGATCCTGCCTTCCAAGATCTGGAGAGATGGCGCGAGCAAGGCATGCAAAGACGCCCTGCAACATTAATAATTGGATCTCTGGCTTATCTGGTCAGGCACCCTTCATACATGATTGCTGCACAGAAGTATTATAGTTCTGATTTTGGAAAGCCTTGTCCTATTAAGAAGAGATGATTACACGACTTTTATCTCTTTCACTTCGAAATAACGCCTGATATTTGTCTCGAGATTCCTTAGGTTCCGCGCATTCTTTCCTATAAGAAGTCCCTTAGTGTGGAGATCCTCATGTCGGATGGTGATTATCTCTTCATCATCCATGGTCACATCATCTACCTTCAATGGCCGCACCATGTTCTTGACGAATGTGATCAGGTCAGGATCGAACTCGACAATCTTTATCTTACGATTGAACTTCTCCTCAAGCTTCTTTGCGTTGAAGCCTTTCTTTCCAAGCGCTGTCCAGAGGTTGCCTGGCTGCACTATGAATACCAGCCTCTCCTGTACAGGATCATCAAAGAAGTCTTTGAGCTTTGCCCGGGTTATCGCCTCGAACAGGCCCATCTTTTTCAGTGTGTCTTCGTCGTAAATTATTTTTGTGGCCAATTTGGTTACCTTGGTCATATATTGATCATATTGTCGGCACAGGCTCACTGCTTTGCAAGGCCCATGACTGCAATCGCGAATGGCTTCTTGCAGATGTCCCCAAGCTCTGTGTTCTGGATACCTGTATCGACCACTTCCACTTCACCGAGCGATGCAAAATGTTCGATGTCCCCTTTGAGGTCTTCCGGACAGTTGCCTGCCAGGAATATCTTCTCGAACCTGCCTGTCCTGAGGCCTTTGAGGGTCTCGTCAGCTCCTATCACAAGCTTATCTTCTTTGATGAGTTTCTTGATCTCTGTAACGATATCTACCATTATTAACACCTTACTTTATCTTTGTTACAAGGCTTGGAAGCCCTGTCCCTACAGGCACTGCCTGATTCAACATGACGTTCTCGACGACAGAGTTTAGCTTGTCCTCTTCACCCACGAGCGCTGCTGATATTATGTGCTTGATAGGTGTCTCGAATGATGCCTTTGCGAGCACAGATGTCTTTTCGCTCACCACACCATATCTTGTTATGCCTTTTATCGCTCCTGAACTGCACATCATGTCTGCCACCAGCATCATGTGCCTCTTGTCGATGTTCAGGCCCTGGTTCTCTATGACCTTGAAGACCTCATTGATTATTGCCTGTCTTGCTGCCTCGACACCGAGCACCGCAAGGACTTCATGGATATGGTTCGTGGTAGTCCTTGATGAATCGACATACTCATTGTCGAACGCAGCTTTCAGGTTGGATCCTGCAGTTATTATTATGAACTCATCCCCTCGTCTGACAGGAAGGACCTGATATACATCCTTGATGCCTGATATGTGGACCTTCTTGATCTTCTCTTTGATCTTGTAGAGCTCGTTCAGGCTCTCATCTTTGGTCGACTTGATGGTCACGATATTTCCATCGGTCTTCACTTCGAAATCCTTGACCGCCTTGCTGAGCGGTTTCTCGATTGCAGCAGTGTCAAGGCCTATAGCCTTCATCTTACCCTCATCAATGACTATCTCCACGATGAGTTCTGCTATGTTTATGGAGAATTCTGAAGCGATATCTGCGAGCTTGGTCTCCTTGATAGAGAGAGCGATCTTCTTTATGTCCTTGCCCTTGTTGTAAGGGGAATTCAGGTATATCTCCATCATCGGCGTTGAGAGGTTCTTCCTCCCATCCAGGATCTCGATGAGCCTTGGAAGTCCGACCGTGACGTTCATCTCTGCCACTCCGGCATAATGGAATGTATTGAGTGTCATCTGGGTACCCTGCTCTCCGATGGACTCGGCAGCTATGAGACCGACTGACTCTCCTGCATCGACTTTTGCCAGCTGGCATTCTTCATAGACTCTTTGGAGCACAGCTTCCGCTTTCTTCGGAGTCACTTTATCCGGGAGATTCTCTTTTACCTCCTTGAGCAGGCTGTTTGGGATCTTTCCTTCATATTTCTTGAATAGTGCATCCATCTTCATGTCCTCCTCACTTGCCTGTGATCTCAGCGACGATCCTCTTGATATTGATCGTTCCATTCTCAGATTTTGACACATCTATGCCGTCATCACCATACTGGAACTGGACTATCTTCTTTGATGCGTCCCTTACTGTCTCATCATACTCGACCTTCAGGTCCTGCAATGCATTTGCCAGCCTTCGGTAGAGATATCCTGACTTAGGTGTCCTCAATGCAGTATCCATCAACGAATCCCTTCCGGTCATTCCCATGAAGAAGAACTCTGAAGGTGTCAATCCCCCCTTGAAGCTGTTCCTTATGAACCCTCGCGCTGCTGGACTGAGGTCACCCTGCTTGAAGCAGGACATTGTCCTGTCCTTGTATCCTGAGCGGATCCTTCCGCCTCTCATCGCCTGCTGCCCTACGCAGCCAGCCATCTGAGCAAGGTTGAGGGGTTTTCCTCTTGATCCTGACCTGCTCATTATTATCGTCCCGGTCGCTTTGGTGGAGTACTTGTCGACAATCTCACCCGTCTCGTTCCTTGCCTTGTTCAGGACTTCCATGATCCTGAGCTCCAATGTCTCTGCCATGGTCTTTCCAGGGAATGTCTCAAGTATCTTCTTATGGAAGTGGTCTATGAACTCCTCGACCTTCTTGTACGCGCCGTCGAGTATCTCTATTATCTTTGCCTGTGCATCATGCGGGAGGTCTGTGTCCTCGACTGATGTGGTAAAACCATGCTGCATCACTGTATAGATGCCGAGTCTCATCGCATTGGTTATGAACTCCGCAGTGACCTTTGCATCGTACTTCTTATGGAGATCCCTCAGCATTATACCTGATCCTTTACCTAGGTTTGCTGTATCGAGTGCCCCTGAAATGAGCATACCTTTCTTGATCACGAATGGTGTACCGCTCTTGTCCTTCCCTACAAAATCAAAATCAGCAGGAAGCAGCATGCTGAATATCTCATTACCTTCGATGATATCTTTCTTGGGGAGCCTTGACAGGTCTTCGACGCCGACTCTCAGGAGAAGGTCAATTGCAGTCCTTCTTGGAAGCTTGACCAACTCGGATAATATATAGTTCCCTGATATTCCATCCTGTATGCAGCCTATGACACTCAGCCCGAAACCTGATGATATGAGCTGCGTCTCCACTTTCATCAGCACTTCCGCCTCTGCCCGTGCTTCCTCTGTCTGAGGTATATGCAGGTTCATCTCGTCCCCATCAAAATCTGCGTTGTATGGTGCGCAGACAGCAGGATTGAGCCTGAATGTCTTTGCAGGCAGTACCCTGATCTCGTGGCACATCATGCTCATCTTATGCAGTGATGGCTGTCTGTTGAATATCGCGATATCACCATCCATCAGATGCCTCTCTACGCAATATCCTGGCTGGAGCTCTTCAAGTATCTGTTCCTTCATCTCATCAGTGATCCTTTTCTTCCTTCCATCAGGCCTGACGACGTAATTCGCTCCAGGATAATCTTTAGGTCCGCGCTCGACAAACTTCTTGAGGTATTCCATGTTCCATTCGGTCAGCCTTTCCGGGACCGTGAGCTTCATCGCTACGATCTTCGGCACACCGACCTCGTTGAGGCTGATCATAGGATCAGGTGATATCACAGTCCTTGCTGAGAAGTTTGTCCTCTTTCCTGCGAGGTTATGCCGTATCCTTCCTTCTTTGGACTTGATCCTCTCTGTTATCGTCTTGAGCGGCTGGCCTGACCTGTGTCTTGCCGGCGGCAGCTGTGCAACGTCATTGTCGAAGAATGTGGTGACGTGATACTGGAGGAGGTCCCACAGGTCCTCTATGATTATCTCAGGCGCTCCTGCATTTATGTTCTCGAAGAGCCTCTGGTTGATCCTGACTATATCGCCAAGCTTGTGTGTAAGGTCGTCCTCGCTCCTCTCTCCTGACTCGAGGGTGATGGACGGTCTCATCGTCACAGGCGGGATGGGCAGTACCGTGAGCACGAGCCATTCAGGCCTCACAAACTCTGTGTTCATGCTGAACAGAGGAAGTATATCATCACTGACCTTCTCTAGCCTTGTCCTTATCTCGATCGGGCTGAGCCTCTTGTCATTCTCGAGGAATGTGGTGGGCTTCTCGATGGCTATCTTGTGCTGCCTTGATTTACAATGAGGGCATTTTGTCTGCGCGACAAGGTCTTTGATGACCACGCTCTTGATGTATGCACGCATCTTGTCGCAGCCGTTCTCTTTCTTGATTGTCTCTATCGTAGAGAGATACTTGTCGACCTTTGATTTAGGGACCATGACCTTTCCGCACTCTCTGCAGGTCGCCTTGAGGATTACCTGTATGAGGTTGACGTACTTGATGTGTATGACTGGCCTTGCGATCTCTATGTAACCGAAGTGACCGATGCATTCCTTGAGTTTCGAGCCGCAGGTCCTGCATTTGAGTCCCGGGTCGATGACTCCGAGCCTCGTGTCCATGAGTCCACCATCGACAGGATATCCTTCCTTGTCGTAGAGCTCTGGAGTCACTACCTTGGCTGATGCCATCTTCTTTATCATCTTCGGGCTCAGCACTCCGAAGACTATGCTCTTCACTTTCTTGTATACATATTGTGATTCGAATTCTTCTGGCATCTTTGTCACCTTAGTACTTGCTTTCCAGTACCATCTTCGGGTACACTCCGAATGACTTGAACTCATCAAGCATGAGCTTGAACGCGTATGATATCTCTACATTGTTTATCTCCACGTTCTCGCCGCATATCGGACAGTAAGATTTATTCTTGAACTCGTTGTATATGGCGATCACGCCGCAGCTTTCACAGACAGGGACTGTTGTCTTGTCTGAATCGAAGCGTTCCTTGAGCAGGAGGCTCGCTCCGTGAGCGACAAAGGTGTCCTTCTCCATCTCTCCCAGCCTGAGTCCGCCTTCTTTTGCCCGGCCTTCTGTTGGCTGTCTTGTGAGAAGCTGGATAGGTCCTCTTGCCCTGCTGTGGATCTTGTTCGCGACCATGTGTTTGAGCTTCAGATAGTACATGTTGCCCATGAATATCCTGGCAGGCATCTGCTCGCCTGTCTGACCATTATATACAGTCTCAGTACCGTTGTCTCTGAACCCCAGCTTCCTGAGCTCTGCTCTGATATCCTTCTCATCTTCTGCAGCAAAGGTTGTCCCGTCGATCCCTCTTCCTGCAAGAGCTCCTGTCTTCGCCCCTACAAGCTCTATGAGGTGCGAGATGGTCATCCTTGACGGGATTCCATGCGGGCTGAATATGATGTCAGGTGTTATGCCTGATGCGCTGAACGGCATGTCAGACTGTGGAAGTATGGCTCCCACGATACCTTTCTGTCCATGTCGTGATGTGAACTTGTCACCTATCTCAGGCACTCTTGAATCCCTGAGCCTGACCTGGACTAGCTTGTTCCCTTCGCCGTTCTCGGTTATCAGTATGAAATCGACGATGCCCTGCTCTCCATGCTTGAGGCTCACTGAGCTCTCTCTCCTGACATTGGATGTGAGGTTGTACTCATCAAGTGAACTGAGGAATCTTGGTGGAGAGGTCTTTCCGATTATGACATCCCCTTCTCCTACTTTCGCTTCAGGGTATATCACACCCTCTTCCTCGAGATATCTATAATCTACCTCTGACTTGTACCCCTTGATGTCTTTGTCAGGGATGCAGATGTCATCAGTAAGACCTCCTGCATATCTCAGCTCTTCTGCTATGGCTGGCCTGAAGTAGGTCGATCTTCCGAAGCCCCTGTCGATGGAGCCCTTGTTTATGACAATTGCATCTTCTATGTTGTATCCCATGTATGCCATCACTGCAACGACCACGTTCTGCCCTGCAGGATGTGCGTTATAATCAGATATCTCATGCATTATCGTGGAGA
>JAUVBP010000144.1 GCA_030591125.1 Candidatus Woesearchaeota archaeon
AAAATGTTGCCATATTGACCTCTTTTTACTGTAAACCGTTGACTTATCGTGATTGATCCGATCAGGATACTCTAAAAAAATAAAATATTATTTGGCACCTTTGAACAGCTTGCCCCAGGCATCACCGAAGTCCTTGAGCCCTTTCTGATCCTTGCTGTCATCCTTGGTTATGTACCAGATGATTATCGCGAATACAGCGACCACCAAGAGCATCGCTTGGGTATCAGGGTTGTCCAACCAATATAGCCAGTTAGGCAGATAGTAGAACCATCCTGCTGCCCTGCCGAATATGAATAACACAAGCACGAATGAGAAGAATGCCAGCCAACCTGAAAGCGGACCGCCCCACTCTGCCTTACCACCGAACAGGCCTACGATCAACAGGACCATAAGGACTGCGACAAGCACTATAGATACCTGTGGCAATGCTGCATTTATGATATTGACTACATCAGCTCCAGGAGGATAATATCCCATTACATGAGGGATGACTACCGAAAGCGCCATGACCAATGAGATGACAACATTGAACGGTTTGGTCCTGCCATCTGAAGGTCCCAGCGGTTTCACCTTCTGCATTATCGCGAAGACTATAGTAAATACCAGTATGAACGGTAGGATGACGTCTGTGAGACCCCAGGTCTGCATGACGCCGAGAAGGTTAGCGAAGTAACCACCGCCACTGCTTCCGTAACCACCATAAGGATATGCCATTTTCATTTACCTCCAAAATCTTGATTTTGGTGGTTCCACAAATCCGCCTTGAGGATTTGAGTTACCTCCTTTGAATATCATACATCAGGACTAGGATCCTGACTCATCTTTCTTTGGACTTGGATCCTTGACTATCCAATACACGAATCCCACCATACCTGCGATGAGCAGGAGTGATGCTACAACAGTACTATCATAATTCTGCATCAGGTATTGCCATGTAGGCTCAAGCCAGCCGAGCGCATTTGCGAATATGAGCAACAGTCCGATAAACATGATCATAGTGAACAGCTGAGCCCATCCCTTTTCAAGGAAGACTCCATCTTTTGTCTCTTTCATGAAGCTCCCTATGAGTATCAGGAAACAGACGCTCAACATGAGCAATAGCACCATATTTGCCATTGTCTCGTTTATTATTGCCACCAGTCTTGAGGAAGCTACAACCAAGAACGCCAATACAAAAGCGACCATGGAATTGAGGTTCTTTCGTGTAAATTCACCACTGTTTGTCTTTTCGACTCCAAGCACACGCGTCTTCTCCATTATTGCGAAAACAACAGTAAAAACGAGCAGGAAAGGTAAAACTACATCATAGATTCCTAACCGTACGAAAAATTCAATTACACCTCTAAATGTACTGTCCATATACACCCTGCACTGTTAAATAGAGTATATAAATCTTTCGCTGGCCGGTAGTACAACAATTATCGAATTACGGCCCAAAACGTAAGATTTATATCAGTAAGAGACTCTTTTAAAAACCGGTGTTATCAATGATTGACAAGAAGGATTTAGACAAGATAAAGAAAGCTATCGACAGTTATGATAAACAGCGTGACACAGTCATAAAGACTTCACGCGAGGTCATCAAACTATCCAAGACAGTCATATACGCAGTACATAGGAATGACATGAAATCTGCTGGAAATGCAGTCAAGGATATGACCTCACTTTTCAATACGCTCAAGGCGACTGTAAAAAGTCCAAAACTCCTGAGTTCTGGCTCTTACAAGGTAGCAGTCCAGGAGTATGTAGAAGCACTGTGTTTCTATGAACTCACGAAGAACAACAAGATACCAAGCAATGCAAAGCTTAAGCTGGACCCCGAATTCTATCTGATGGGCCTCATCGATCTCACTGGAGAGCTTGTACGAAAAGCGATAAACTCAGCGATCAAAGGCGAGTATAAGACATCAGTGGATCTGAAAGAACTTGTCTCGGATCTTTATGATGAGCTTATGCTTTTTGATTTTTCAGGTGGAGAATTGAGAAAGAAGTTCGATTCAGTCAAGTATGACCTGAAAAAGCTTGACGACCTGGTACTCAACCTAAAACTCAGCAATAAGATTTAGAAAGCTAAAAAATGGTCTTTGACTCTATCGATGAGATTCTGAAAGGGGTGGCTCATGGAGATTGGTCACTCCAACAGACGCAAGCTTCATCTTCCAGCATGAGTACTTTGATAGTCATAATATTCATTATCTGCATAGTCCTATACATACTCACCGTGATGCACAGGAGAAAAGGTACATTTGTGCATCCCAAAGTATCTCCAGAAGGTCATGCAACAGAGATAGCCCACATGATAGATGCTGAGCTCCAGGAACTATACACCAAAAAGGATCTCTGCAACACGATCATGAGACGCACAGGCGGGATGGGCCAGGCTCATAGGCTGCATGACGGCAGGATAACCTCATCAGACCTGATCATGAAGCCTGCCATAAAGATGTGGTACTTCTTTGTAGCAAAGTATGATCTGGATACCAAAGAGAATGTTGCGAAAGGAAAGTTCGGAAAGATACTGATAAACAAGCATTTTTTCACATTGCGTACCTTGCACCATCATTATGCTATGGCTATAGCTGCACAACTGTTCTTCTTACAGGTCTATGCGATCTCAGGTAAGGATCCTCGAGAGATCCAGGCTAAAGAGTCATACATGAAGAAAGCAGGAGAGCTGGTCCTGGCCAAGGCAGGTAAACTGGAAGAATACGCAGCTTTGAGTGAGAAGTTCGTATGGAATCTTGCAAAACATGACCGCAAGATCGATGAAGAGCTGGCGTCCCTGCTCGGACTGTCTGGCAGAGAGATCGGAAGTCTCGAGTCAAAGCTTGAACATCTATCCAGGAGCATCCACGATATGGTCAGGTTGAGATCACACCTTATTGTCAAAGAGGATGACAAGATAAGATGCCTCATAGACAAGGAGCTCAGCCACTTGAAACGGCTTGTCGAGCTCGCTGAAGACAAGAAAGGGACAGTGAACAGGCTTTCAAGGACAAGAGACATATCACCCGGACAGCGCGCAAGACTTGGATCGTTCCTGAATTATTGGGATGGGGAGATTGCCCGACTTAAGAGCATTGTCGTTGCGATAGAGGCCATAAAGAAAGAGGAAGGGAGATGGAAGTTCGCGAACAGGGAATGGAATAACTTCACAAGAGGTTCTGCAAAAGATAGCAATGAAGTCGCTAATCTGCTCCTGGATGCCAAAGATAAAAAAAAGATAGATATGAATAAGGTTCACGCAATACTTACATCATTCACTGCAGCCAAGGCGAACATGATATGTCTTATTGATACAGAAGAGAGGACCTTATGAACGACACCAGCACATTCATCGACCAGAGGAAAGAGCTATACACTGAATTTCTGTGCGACCTGATAAAGACAAAGACAGTCAACCCTCCGGGCAATGAATATCTTGCTGCCAAGGTCATAAAGAGACGTCTCTCTAAGATTGGTGTAAAGTGCAAGCTATATGAGAAGAAGAAGAACCGGACCAATTTGGTCGCGAAAGTAGGGAATGACAAAGGACGCCAGATCCTGATAGCGAACCATCTTGATGTCGTGCCTGCAGGGGACGGCTGGGAGACAGAGCCATTCGATCCAGTGATAAAGGACGGTTACCTGTATGGCAGGGGATCCAGCGACAACAAAGGGCAGGCAGTAGCAGACATCCTTGTGCTCGAGTATCTCAAGAGCATCGAAAAGCAACTTCAGAATCAGTTCACATTTGTATTTGCGGCAGATGAAGAGGCAGGGTCCACACTAGGGATCAAATACCTCATGAATGAAGGCATCCTAAATCCTGATTGTGCGATAATCGCTGACATCGGAGGGGAGATGCAGAAGATA
>JAUVBP010000093.1 GCA_030591125.1 Candidatus Woesearchaeota archaeon
AGAACTAAATCTGCTTTTCCTGAAACCAAGTCTATATAATGAGTAGCAATTGAACATTGAAAAAGAACGTCATACCCTTTTAATCTTGATAAAAATGTGTCTTGCATAAAAGTAATTCCTCTATTCCTGTCGAATTCGATATCAACATATATTCTGGTTCCCTGATCCAGTATTCTACGATCAGAAGTATGAATCAGTTCTTTCTTACTGTCAATAATCACATAACTGCCTTTTCCTTTAGAGACATAAAACAACTTTTTTGTTGAGTGTTCCATAATACCTCCGAAGACATAATCTGAATAGATTGGATCCAGATTGGAAAAAATGCCGAACATTGTACTATATCTCCCTTTACCTCTGTTCATTTTGTATTCTTTGGTGCCATCTAGCCCGTCCAATACTGCAAGATATAATGGTTTCTTACAAAGATCCACCGTCCCGTGTTCTTCAGATATGATCCTAAGAGGGAGATCTGCTTCGCGGAATGTATCAATCACGGCTTTCTCTGCTTCAATATCTCCAACTAAAGACATCTCACCATGAGGATTCTTTTGAACAGATTCTAATCCTTTCTCTCCTAATTCTTCATGTTTCTGATGTGCCCTTTGTAGAGCCTTAATTCCCAGTTCTATCAGTTTATCTGAATACAATTTAAATTGATGAATAGTAAGCTTATATAAAAGCTTATCATAAGACAATAGAATCCGAAATCAAAAAATAAGGGTTAGTTCTGAACAGGTGATTATGTACTCACTCCAGCTCTTAGCCAGTCTCTTCAACCAACTCAACAGATACCTTGATATTCTCATGATCCTCAAGAGGGATAGTTCCGGTCCCGAAGCTGAATTCAGTCGCGTTTGCCGTCGATGTGAGATCTTTCTGGGCGCTCTCGATCTTTTCCCTGTGCTCACCATCACATTCTACTGTGAGCTTTACAGGTTTTTTCAACGACACCTGCTTCTCTGACTTGAACTTGCGAACCGCACCTATTATGTCGACAAGGATGTCTCCTGCGACCTCTGCCTGTTCATTGAGAAGATGCTCCTGCACTTCAGGCCACTGTGCAAGGTGGATAGACTTCACACCTTCTTTCTCTGCGAAGTAAAGCTGGTAGACTGCCTCGGTTATGTGTGGCATTATCGGAGCGATCATCTTCAATGTCTCATTGAAGAGGTGATAGAGCGTGAACTGTGCTGCTGTCTTCTCCTTGTCACCACGAGCATCAGGATTGTAGAGCCGGTCCTTGCAGAACTCCAGATAATTATCACAGATGCTTCCCCAGAACAGCTTAGTGGTTGCGGCGAATGCTTTTGAATATTCATACTTGTCAAAACTTTCAGTGGCCTGGCCGACCACTTTCTGGAGCTTGGAAAGTGCCCACCTGTCCATCGGCCGCAGTTCAACGTCTTCCAGCTTTGTGGATGTGTCAAAACCCTCCAGGCTCATTATGGCGAACTTTGTCGCGTTCCAGATCTTGTTCACCATCTTCTGACCTGCGACCATCTCTTTCTCCTGGAAGCTGAGATCATCACCGAGTTTGGATCCTCCTGCAAGATATCTGAGTGCATCAGCACAGTACTTCTGCATCATCTGCTGCGGCTCTATGACATTACCCTTTGACTTTGACATCTTCTTCCCTTTCGGGTCGAGCATCCAGCCGTTGATGAAACAATCATTCCAGGGTTTCATCTCGAAATGAAGATTGCTCTTGACAACTGTGTTGAACAGCCAGAACGAGATTATGTCATGACCCTGCGGCCGTAGGCTCATAGGATTACTTATCAGTTCATCGTAACAAGGTTTTCCTTTGAAGAGCTCTTTGACTATTGTCGGCGTGAGTGATGAAGTTGCCCAGGTATTGAGTATGTCACTTTCACCCTCTAAGTCGGTGCAGCCGCATTTTGGGCACTTATCGACAGGAGGTCTGTCCTCGAGCGGGTCTACTGGCAGGTCCTTCTCTTCTGCAACTATGACCTCGTCACATTTTTTACAAT
The DNA here is from genome assembly GCA_030591125.1 of Candidatus Woesearchaeota archaeon. Classification (GTDB taxonomy): domain Archaea; phylum Nanobdellota; class Nanobdellia; order Woesearchaeales; family UBA11576; genus JABMQF01. The sequence continues at coordinate 1,995 of JAUVBP010000093.1, forward strand.
ACCATACAGGTATTGGGATGCCGAAATATATCTGCCTTGAGACACACCAGTCCCATTGCAGTCCCTGCACCCAATTATCATATCTGTTCTTCATGTGGTGGGGGAACCAATCAAAATCTCCACCCCATCGCAACATATCCTCCTTGAGATCAAGATACTTGACAAACCACTGCTTTGAGTGGACAAATTCAATAGGGGTGTCGCATCTCTCGTGAGCATTGACTGTATGCTTTATCGGTTTCTGTCCAGTAAGAAGACCTACAGCTTTCATGTCTTCGATGATGGTCTTTCTTGCTTCTTCTATCTTCATACCTTCATACTTTCCAGCAAGTGCAGTCATCTTTCCGTCCCTGCCGATCGCTTCACGTATGGGTAACTTGTGCGCTTTCTGCCATTCCATGTCTGTCGAGTCACCGAAGGTGCAGCACATCACCAGTCCGGTGCCTTTCTCTGTGTCTGCACGAGGGTCTTCCATTATGGGAACTTCGTGATTGAAAAGAGGGACCTTGGCCATCTTGCCTTTGAGGTGCTGGTAGCGCTTGTCATCTGGATGGTAGAATACAGAGACGCAGGCAGGCAGGAGCTCTGGTCGCGTTGTTGCGATGGTAAGATTTTCATCACCTATGTTGAATGTTATATCATTGAAGAATGAATCAAGCTCTATGTCAATACACTCTACCTGCGATATTGCAGTCTGACATTTCGGGCAATACATCGCAGGTGCTTCCATCCTGTACTGGCGACCTGCCTTGTATAGGTCCAGGAATGATTTCTGGGATATCTTCTGACAGTGTGGATCGATTGTCGAATATTTTACGTCAAAGTCACAGCTGATACCCAGGCGCTTCCAGTCCAATGTGTACGCAGGCCTAAGTTCCTGTTCAAGCGTGTCATGACAGAGTTTCCTGAATTCTTTCCTTCCCATGTGGCGGGCACTCACTTTCTTTGTCTTCTGGATCAGAGTCTGCGTAGGGAGGCCGTTATCATCCGTGCCAAATGGCTGGAGCACGTTGAAACCTTTCATCCTTTTGTAACGTGCTATGAAATCCTGCTGGCTGTTGGCAAATGCGTGCCCCATGTGCATCTTTCCGGATACTGTGGGTGGAGGAGTGTCTATAGAGAAGATGATCCTGTCTGATTCAGGGTCGAACCTGTATGTTCCTTCAGATTCCCAGAACTTCTGCAGCCTTTCCTCTTCTGAATGAGCGTCGTATTTCTTTGGTAATCCAGTCTGGTCTGTCATGACCTTTGAGTTTTCAATTCGGTATTTAAACGTTTAGGTGATTGTCCGGGAGCGGTCTTTTTTTGGGTTTTACTTACATTGTAAGTATGTCCTTTATAAATGGTACTTACATTGTAAGTATCTGTGGGATGTTGTGTAACCTGTCTATTTTCTACAATAAAACTTAATAACCTGTCCCAAGTTCTTATCCTGTATGAAAGAAAGGGTCAAACCATGGACGCAGAAGTATGCACCTAAGAGCATCAAGGAGCTTCAAGGACAGGATAAGGCTGCCGCTGACCTGAAGCGGTTTGTCCTGAATTTCAAGAATGAGCGGAAGAAAGCGATGTTCCTTCATGGACCTACTGGCTGTGGCAAGACATGTTCTGTCTATGCACTTGCCGATGAGATGGATCTCGAGACAGTAGAGCTCAATGCTTCAGACTTCCGTACAGGTGCCAGCATAGCCAGTGTCATCGGTATAGCTTCCAAGCAGATGTCTCTGTTCGGTAAAGGAAAGCTCATACTCATCGATGAGGTGGATGGGGTCTCTGGGACAAAAGACAGGGGAGGGATACCTGAGATATGCCGCATCATCGAAGATACTTCATTCCCTATTGTGATAACTGCCAATGACCCTTTTGACAAGAAGTTCTCTGCATTACGTAAGAAGACTGCTCTCGTAGAGTTCGGCGTGCTTCAAAGTTCTGACGTGTTCGAGACACTCATGAAGATAGCCGACCTCGAGAATATCGATTATGAGGAGGATGCATTGAGAGCCCTTTCCCGTCGCACTGGTGGTGACATGCGTTCTGCGATCAATGACCTGCAGATGCTAGGTTCAGGTGGTGTGCTGAAATGCAAAGACCTCGACGCTCTCTCCGACAGGGAACGGGTAGAAGAGATAACCACGGCACTGACAAAAATATTCAAGACAACTGATCCAGTGATTGCCCGGAAGTCTTTTGATACTGTGAGCGAAGACCTCAATCACTGTATCCTTTGGGTAGATGAGAACCTTCCGAAGGAATATGAGAAAGCAGCAGACCTTGCAAGAGCATATGATTACCTATCTAAAGCTAACATCATGAACAGGCGTATAATGCGCTGGCAGCACTGGAGATTCCTTACTTATGTCAATGATTACATAAGCGCAGGTGTCGCGGTGTCAAAAGATGAGAAGTACAGGAAGATGGTGGATTATGTCCGTACAGAGAGGCCTCTGAAAATATACATCGCAAATCGGAAATATCAGAAGAGATTAGCGATATGTGAAAAGATAGCTGAGAAGACGCACTCATCAAAGAAGGAAGTTGTCAAGAGCACCTACCCTTATATCAAGGCAATGTTCAAGAAAGGAAAGGATAAGGCAGTACTTTCCAAGATTGCAGACGAGTTGGTTCTTGATGGTGATGAATTGGAGTATCTTAAAAGATAATTTTTTCATTCTACTTTTTCTATTCTAGCAGCACTAAAGCCGGTGACGCCAATCAGCAGGCATTTAACTTCACAAAACTAACCAATAAATAAGGTACTCCTGCGGCGAACATTTAATCCTGTCCAACTCACGCATGCGTCGGCGTCCCGGAGCTTGGTGAGTGGAGCGAGACAAGCGGAAGTAGGCTTTTGTGCTGCGGTAAGTTAGTAAATGGGGTGGATTATCATTTTAAGTAGCCTAAACACGACGTCTAAACAGCACAAACTATATAAATGAAAAACCCTAAAACCCTGATTAATGTAGTGAAATCTATATCGGTGCAGCTTAATGACGGAAAAAGGCGCAGAAAAGACAACTGATAATGGTGCTGATGCTGTAGTCAGCATGAACATCGATGACATGGCAGTATTCTGCAAGAAAAAGGGATTTGTATATCCTAGCTCTGAGATCTATGGAGGCATGGCAGGATTCTTTGATTATGGCCCCCTTGGAGTAGAAGTTAAGAACAGCATCAAGCAGTCTTGGTGGAAAAGATTTGTCCAGCGAAGAGAGGATGTTTTTGGGATTGATGGGAC
>JAUVBP010000133.1 GCA_030591125.1 Candidatus Woesearchaeota archaeon
GGAGACCCCCCGGATGTGGGACGACCTGTCAGGACTGCTCGACGGGAATGCAAAAGAGTTCGACTGCTGCTGTGGAGCAGAGTGCGATTGATATATAAGAAAGTAGTTCTCAAGTCAGATTATCATACATTATCCTTACAGTCATCTCAGGCCAGGTGTAGACCCTTGTTATGAGCAGATGAGGCAGGACATCATATTCAGTCTGATTCCAGGGATTGTCACAGAGAAGGACAGGTATGCCTGCCTTTGCGCAGTCCTCTGCGTGCTTAATCTGGTCCTCGATCAAGAGAGTGACACCCTTATCTACCGCAACTACCGATTTGTAATACTCGTTGCCCTTATTCTTTGCCTTCTCATTCATGTATACGGCAGAAAACATCCCTGAAAAATGCTTATCCAGCCATTCCTCAGTCTCACGACGGAACCTGCCGTCACGACAGGTTATGATGATCAGGTCATCGAGATTGTTGAGAGATCTTATCCCCTCAACAGCCCCCTTCACAGGTGGCATCGCCTGCCCTTCAGGTGTCTGCAGGAAATCCCGGAACATCTTTATGCCCGCTTCTCTGGCACCCCCATACACATCAGATATCTGATATGTCTTGAAGTCGTCGCGAGTCTTATAGACACCGAATACCCTGTTGCAGAGAGGTATGATAGAATTTACTGTATCACAGAGAACATCGTCCACATCAACAGCTATAGCCATAACAATCACATCTCTCGAAATATAAAAATGAATGATGATAGATAAAAGTTTCTGTCATGACTGAAGAACATGTTCATCCACCCACTCCCTTCAGCGGCTCTACCCAGACGCGGGTTACGTCATAACGTCCCGCAAGCTCTTTCATCGCATCCCTGTAGATCTCATCAGGTGAGAACTCAACAATAGTATTCATGTTCTTTGAATGGGGTATGCCTGCAGTGCCGGTTATCATCCTATCCACAAACTCATCAAGAGGCAATGCATCTTCTCCATTTATGCGGACCTTGCCCCCAACAATGAACTTGTAATTGCCTCCTGTCCTAAGCTCACCCTTCTTGACAAGTGCCTGTGGTATGTATATCGTCCCATCATCCATAAGCGCCATATAAGGCCCTCTGAACGCAGGTATGTGCTGCTTCACAGCCATCATGAACCTTCCATGCTGCAGGTATGCTGAGCGCTCATCGAACCTCTGATAGTCTATGCTAAGGAATGAAGGGTCGATACGAGTATTTACTAAGTATAGTCTTGCCATGATATCCTCAACACCCCAGAAAAGAGGAGTCTTTCTCCACCTCTGCCAAAAAATAGTCAGAAATGATTTAAAAAAGTTGTGCAGTGAAAATGCCTTAAAAAGAGGTGTGCAGAATAGGCAAAGCTCTCTGCCCAAAGCTTTTAATACCCCCTCGAGTGTGAGAAAGGTCATGTATGCAGAAAATACAATACCAGAGCCAGTAGCCCAGGCAATCGCATTAAGGGAGCATTACAGGACAGACCTCTCGGATACTGACGATATGGAGCTTATACGGCTTTATAGGCAGTGTGAGCAGCGGTACGGCGGCCTGAAAGTTCCTATGGCGGAACTGGCAAGTAAAGATGCAGACTTCTACAAAGGAGCAGCTGCTCTTGACCTTCTGATGGATCGTTGGGGTGCAGGGTATATGCAGATATTGTGTCCGCCAAAGAAGAAGACCCTTGCTGAGAGGGTTGCTGAAGTGTTCAGTCTGGCACGGACAAGGTAAGCACAGCATATCAGTACGTCAACTTCTAAAATCAAAGAATCATATACTACCAAGAACAGTGTTAAAACCGGTGCTGGATGAGAAAGTGCGGCCTAATGATGTGTCTGTCTGTAGTCAAAGAGCGGGTGAATACTCAATAATTCTTCTTAAGGGCATCGTGGAATGCCTTGAAATCAGGTATATCCTCAATGGTCAACTCTGCCTGGCTGCTGCCCGTGGTGTTCACAGTTATCTTACCATTGCTGAACATCTTGTTGAACATCCCCTGGCTCAGGTTGATATGGTCTACCTTGTTCAGGATTATCGACACCTGTTTCTTGTAGAGTATCCCTGACTTTGCAAGCACGCGATACGGCTGCAGCACGTAAGACTTCACCTTCAGGCTCCATATCAGGAGAGACAGCGTGATCGGAAGAAGAGCTATTGCAGGAAATACTATGATGCTTATGATGACCAATCCCAATACTGAATTTGCCATGTCAGGTCTAGAGACCATGACAGGATTCTCAGCATAGCTCTGTATGCTCTTCTCCATCTGCGTTATCTGCGACGCTGCAGGCCGCCTATATAATATGAGATCTATCAGCTCATCCTTGGTATCGATACCCTTGATGTAATTTATCCTGAAACTGTTAGAGACCACGCTCTGCTGCTTGCCCTGCTGCTGGATGTGCTCGCCTGCAATGTTAAACTTTATGGATCCTCTCTGCGAGAAAGGATACTTCACAGTGGTCAGGTCCTTTATGTTATCATACAGGACGTGATAGAACTCCCTGAAGAATATTCCCCTCTGGAAATATATGTATTCCTTGTAGAATATGAGCTTGGACTTATTGTAGTATATCCCTTTGTAGACCATGATTGCGATGTATGCAATCATGAGAACAACAAGAGGTATGAACAATAGCGGGTGGAGCAGTATCGCGGTAGATACAGACCCTATGATGCCTAATGCAGCGAGGATCGTCACAAAGAATGTCGCGCGCAGCATCTCTACCACGCTAAAAGCAGAATCCATCTTGTAGAGCGTGTCTTGAGGAGCTATGCCTGACTTTGCCAGTATCTTCTTGTAGAGATCATCAGTCTTCTTTATGTTCTTGAACTGGAGGTCGACTGCAGAGCCGATAGACCAGAACCTGATGGTGCAGGTGTTGAACCACTTGTCCACGAAGCTCTCCTTGAATGTTATAGCAGTCAGCTTGTCATTCGTGAACTCGGTCTTCCGTTTGGATATGAAATCATACTCTTCTTCCACGCTGTTGCTCTTGACCCTATACTTTGTTACAGATGCCCGCACTGCAGACATAATTATGGCAAACACGATCATGACCGGGATGAAAACAGTGAATGCAGTGACCAATGCTATAGGCAGAAGTAATAGCAGAGGTATTATCGTCCTCTTCATGTCCATCTTGAACTCTGAAGTGAAACTTGTGTCTTTCACTGAAGGCTTAGGCTTGAAAGCAGGTTGGGCTTTCGTGGTCGCTGCTTTCTTTTCAGTCCTGGCTGTCCCGACAAGAGATCCTGTCTTTGCGATCAGGTCATCGATGTCCTTCTCGAGTTCAGTCCCGTTATTCATGTTCTTGAACAGTATCTCCTGACCCGTCCCCTGACAGCTCACCTTGACATCATAGAGGCCGAAAAGCCGGTCGATGAACGTCTGGCTCAATGAAGAGTCAGCCACGTTCTCAAGAGGTATGAATGAATAGTTCTTCGAGAGGAAACCCTCACTATATGTTATGGTATCAGAATATACATTGTAGACCCGCCTCTTGAGGTCCATGAAGTTGAAGACTGCCTTGGTGAGAAGGTAGATGATTATGACCGAAGCTATCGGTATTGCAATAGGCAAGTATCCCATGGCTTCTGTGAGTGAATCCTCCAGGATATCTGACAGGAGCCATAATGCAATGATTATGGCGGTGAAGATCCCTCCAAGGAACCTGCTGAAAGTCTCAAACAGCACACCTATCGGGCTCGGCTGTTCTGTCCGTACCACCTTTGACTTCGTAAGCCTGAACCCGTTATTCTTCATGATGGTCTCTACAGACTTGTACATCTCCTCTGGTCTGTCGATAGATGCCAGATATATCTCAGAAGAGCTGCTGCCTGCAGACTCTATGCTCAGGCTGCCGGTCTTGAACAGCCTGTGCTGGATGAAAGGGAGAGACATATCGACATGGGTGATGTTCCTGATTATCAGCTCTGTCTCGGATCCTGAGAAGATCGTGCCTGACTTGCGCACTATCCTGTCAGGGTAGAATATGTAGAGCTCTTTCCTGTACTGGACACTCCTGTAGTAATATCC
>JAUVBP010000182.1 GCA_030591125.1 Candidatus Woesearchaeota archaeon
CCGAAGCTGAAGAGAACAAGGAAGATGCTCCTGCGGAAGATGTAGAAGAGCTTCAACCTAAAGAGACTGAAGAACCTGTTGAAGAAGAGAAGGAGGTCGCTGCCTAAAATGGTCGAGTACAAATGCTTTGACTGCAACAAGAAAGTAGGTATCGAATACATCAGGAAGAAAGTGCGATGCCCTTACTGCGGCAGCAAGATGCTCTTCAAGCCAAGGCTTGTCTCGACCAAGGTCAAGGCAAGATAAGAACATGAAGTATACTGCGAAGCTTTTCGCGGAAGGGGATCCAGATAAGCTCTTGGAATGCCTTGCGCCGGAAGAGACTTCCTTTGACAGATCATCATTCACAGTCACAAAAAAAGAAGAGGGCGTGGAGTTTGACATCACCGCCAACGATGCGGTCGCTCTGCGCGCGACATTAAATTCAATATCCCAGCTCCTTATCGTGTTTGAAGGCGCAGGTAAGGAGGAGAGAAGATAAGATGGCGGACGTTAAAACAGATGTTCAGGAAAAGATAAACAAGCTTTCTACTATGGAACACTCCTTGCAGAATTTCTTGGCGCAGAAACAGGTGTTCCAGGCACAGCTTCTTGAGATAACCTCCGCACTGGACGAGCTGAAGAAATCTGAAGAAGCCTACAAGATAGTAGGCAATATCATGGTAAAATCCAATAAGGACGACCTTTCAAAAGACCTTGAGCAGAGGAAGGAGACTGCAGAGCTGCGGGTGAAGACCCTTGAGAAACAGGAAGAGAAGATGCGCGAGAAGACAGCAGAACTTCAGGCCGAAGTCATGAAGGAGATGTCAAGCTGAGAAGGAAGATTCTTATGCTGACTACGGGAAACACAAGATGGACGAAAGGATTGGCAACATCATCGAGTCTTTGGAAGAGCTTGCCAATGATAACACTGTCCCGCGTAACATAAAGTCGAAAGTAGCAGAGGTCGTCTCCACCCTCAAGGACGAGGATGGTGAGGACATGTCGATAAAGATTAACAAGGCACTCAGTACACTCGACGAGATTTCTGATGACACGAACATACAGGCGTACACCAGGACCCAGATCTGGAACATAGCAAGCCTGCTTGAGATGATGAACTAGGAATCAATCATCATCTGATTTCTTAGAATTCCTTGATTTTGCTTTCACATAAGTCACTTCTGTCCTACTGAGGACAGAATTCGGTATGAATATTATGTCGCCGTCCTTGGTCTCTATCTTGGTCTCAAGCAGGGTGATCCCGATTATCTTTCCCTGCATCCCCTTGACCTTGATGATCTGACCGATCCTGAACTTCTTCTTGTTCTGGAGTATGAACCCGGATATCGCATTAGGGACAAAGTCCTTGATGCCAAGGAATGTTGACAGTATGATGAGTATCAGGACACCTGCTGCGATCATGTTCAGTATTGTAGACGCAAGACCTAGCTGCTGCAGCACTATGACAATGGTCACGAAATAGACAAAGTAGGTGGTGAATGACTCAGCGATCACCTCGATCTTCAACGATGTTCCTGTGAGTTTTGAGAATGTCTCATCCACTTCAAAGCTGTGCAGGAACTTGAATATCAGCCTGCCTAGTATCTTGCCTAATATGAATCCTATCAGGAGCAGGACTATCGATACCAGGAACTTATAGAATATGCCTGACGTGGACTGTTTCACAGTCTCATACGCGCCCGCAACAACTTCCGCAAACTCTGCCATGCACATTCCAAGTACTATGAAGTTTATAAACTTTATTACAACGCAGGCACGAGTTGTAATGACCAGAAATCCTGATTCAGGATTTCTCGTTTATTGGATGCAACGTTTACCACAAAACCCACAGAAACCATTAAATACCCTTATTCTCAATTCCAGTATATGTCCGAAAAGAAGAAAAAGAAGAAAAAAAAGGCAAAAAAGCCTGTCGATAAGAAGGTCAAGAAAGAGCCTGCAAAGAAGAAGTCATCTAACTGGGACCGTATCAAGGAACTGGAGACCGAGCTCAGCAAGATAGCGTACAACAAGAGTACAGAGCATCATTATGGGCTGGTACGTGCGAAGATCTCAGAACTCAAGAAGAAAGAGGAACTCCGCCAGAGCAAAGGTCCTGCAACTTCAGGTTATTCTGTCAGAAAAAGCGGTGACGCTACAGTCATACTAGTAGGATTTCCCTCTGCAGGCAAATCAAGCCTTCTGAACATCATCACCAATGCGGATTCACCAGTAGGTGCCTACGAGTTCACGACCCTATCTGTAATTCCAGGTCTTCTGGAATACAAGCAGGCAAAGATCCAGGTATTGGATGTTCCAGGGATAGTCCATGGTGCAGCATCAGGCAGAGGCAGGGGTAGAGAGGTCCTTTCAGTGCTGCAGAATGCAGACCTTGGCATAATACTGGTAGATGCATTGAGACCGAACGCTTACAATGTGATACTGAAAGAGGTCCGTGATGCGCACCTTAGATTGAACAAGAGAAAACCTGATGTCAAGATAACAAAGAAATCAAAAGACGGTATCCGAGTAGGTAAGACTGTCAAGCTTGACAAGCTTTCTGACGACACGATAAAGACCATATGTAAAGAGATGCGCATAAACAATGCAGACATATTGATACGTTCAAAGATAGGTGTCGATGACATCATCGACATCATAGAAGGGAATAAGGTCTACATCCCAGGCCTTACAGTATTGAACAAGATTGACCTCATCGATGAAGGACGCCTGAAAGAGATCAAGAAGGAGATCAGACCTGACATCTGCATCTCCGCCGAGGAGAAGATCAACATCGAAGAGCTTAAAGCCGCCATATTCAACAAACTCGACTTCATAAGGATCTATTGTAAAGAGGCAGGTAAGAAAGCAGACATGGAAGAGCCTCTCATCATGCGGAAGGGAGACACGATAAAAGCCATGTGCGCAAAGCTGCACAAGGACTTTGTCACAAAATTCAGGTTCTCGAAAGTCTGGGGCAAGAGCGCAAAGTTCCCTGGCCAGAGGCTAATGCTGCATCACGTACTCAAGGACGGAGATATCGTCCAGATATTCCTCAAATAAGACAATCAATCAACAGGGCATATCAGAATTCTTCACGCCATCCGTCCTCTCCTACAAGAGGTACGAATGCACAGTCTGTGTTCTTCTTCTTATCGACGCCATCTTTCGTCTTCGTCAGTCTTAGCAGCTGTTGTCCGAACCGTTCACCTACAGGTATTATCAGCTTACCGCCGACCTTCAATTGATCGACAAGAGCGCCAGGCACCTGTGGTGATGCAGCAGTC
>JAUVBP010000044.1 GCA_030591125.1 Candidatus Woesearchaeota archaeon
ACCTTGAGCTCATCCAATGGTTCAGATAACTTCTTCAAGAAATGTTCAGCAAGCGCTATACAACCATATATATGATCTGCCGTGCTCTCCTTCCTATCAGGGCCACCAGCACGTTCAATGTTCTTCAATTCCAGCAGCTTCTGCAGATGTTCCAACTCTTTCATGTTATCCAATATACCCTTCTTCTTTCATGTAAGCGAGCCATCCTTCGAAGAAGTCAGTCAATTCTGGAAAAGGTTCCACACACTTACCATGTATCTGACGGACATTATCTTCAGTCCAGCCCATGGCCTTCAGCTTCTCACCGCTGTAGATTGACCAATGGATCATAGGCTCAATCTTATCCATAGCATTAGCAAACTTGGCCTCAGGAGTCTCACAAGCTTCATATTCTTCAAAGAACTCAAGGAAATCTCTTGATATCGAATCAGGAATCTTCTTGGCAAGGACCTGAGAACCGTTCTTCTCATCATCCTTCTTATTATCCCTTTTCTGCTTGTCAAGGCTATCAAGGAGGAACACATCACCACACTCAACTTCGACAAGATCGTGGTACATGATGAGCTTCATCACCTTCAATTCGTCAAGAGGTTGCTTGACTACCTTGATGAAATGGTCAGCAAGAATCATGCATGCCCAGGTATGCTCTGCAGTGCTCTCCTGCCTTGTTCCGACTTCCCCTTTCCTCTCGACCTCCTTGAGCCTGATCAGGTGCTTAAGCTCTTCTAGTTCTTTCATTTTCCGTACTTCTCTATGTACTCATTTATCTTCTTTTTGAATTCTACAGCATCAAGAGGCTCACAGCCAAGACTGGAAAGGATATACTTCAGATTAGGAATGTGTACGTCGGCGTCATCCGCAATTATCTCTGCCTCGAGGATGTAGGCGAAGTTCGGTATGTGCTGCAGAGAGAGAGTGTATTCGTGGCCACCAGTCTCGCATATGAACTCCTCTTTTGTCGTTGTCCAACTGGGATGCTGCTCAAGCCCCATCTCGGTCAGTAAAGAGACCATATTGTGGCAGTCATCTATATCCTTGAGGTTTATCGATATCTCTTTCCTGGAGAACTTAGTAGGGTCAGTATCCTTGAAGACGACTTCCCTCAACTTATCAGAATATCTGACCCTCACATCCCTTGGCTTGAACTTTATCGTCGTTATCCTGTCCTCATTGATCTTCCTGAACTTCTGAGGAAGTATCTGCCTTAGATGATCATATCTCTGCTCAGAAAGCAGGGCCTTTATCTCAATCTCTTTTGTCATCTTAAGAAAATAAAAAGATTATATTTCGGCTTCCACCTGCTTGGCCAGTTCTGCAATAGCGTCCAATGGGCATGATGCACCAAGGCAGGATATCTTTGCGAAGGTATTTCCGCTCAGGAAGTATACATAGTTCGGCGTCAAAGAAGATGACCTGACACGCCTGCATGACATGTCGCCGACCTCATCCATCTCATCAGCGCAGTACATCTTGAATACCCTGATAGCCTCAGCCTCATCATCGTAAAGCTGGGTCTCCACATTCACGTAGATATGCCCCGGACCATCGTAAGTGCACATACACACATCTACGCCAGAAGGCATCGCAGGACGCTTAGGGCAGTCAGAGGTCTTTGTCCAGGAACCAGTGAACACGTTCCCAAGCTCTGTAGTGGAAAGCTGTTCACACTCCACCCTCTCTCCTGAAGCCAAAGCTGATACTGATGGGGTCTGCGTGACCACAGGGTTCTCGTTCTCCTCAACAGTCGCCATAGGCTCGTCAGCCGCTGCCGTAGTGGCCGGTCTGGTAGTTGAATCTGTCACCATAGGCGTCGCATCGGCAGGCCGTGAGACCAGCTTCCTAGTAGGTTGTTCCACCTCTTCTGCGCAGCCTATTGCGAAAAGAAGAAGGACCAGCATCGAAATAATGAATAAAGCACCAAGTTTCCTCATGTCAAGCACCTCAGAGTCTGATTAAGCTGGAAAGAGAGAGTCTGTATTTATTATTTATGATTGTCTAAGATATAGTAAGCACTAAGATTTATATACTCGTAATAATGCGATATGACTCATGTGGGTCGCAAAAATTGTGGTTCCTTACAACGAAGGCATGTTACTTGCCAGCAGAGCTAAGAAACACAAAATAAACCTTAGGGGATATCACCTCTCTAGCTTCAAGAAAGGAAATAAGTTCTTTTTATTGGCTGCAGCGCAGATTACAGGTAGCGAAGAGAACAAGAAAGCATTTCTGATAGATATGAAGAAAGACAAGAGATCTGCAAAGATAGACATGATGACTGCTGACTTCGGATTCTGGCTCATGGAGCAACACAAAACAATAGAGATACTCTACGACCCCCTGATACTACAAGTAACACCTTTTATCGTATCTGATAACGGAGATAATATATGGGAAATTGCAAGCTGGCACAAGGAGAAACTCATGGCAGTCGCCAAGCTGATCCAGAGTAGACTCTATGGTGGAAAGCTTATCTCGATGAAACGGAGCAAGATCACCAGCATAACCGCATTAAGTGTAAGTCCTACGCTAACAGATAAGCAGAGAAGATCCTTAGAGCTGGCAATAGAGAATGGATACTATGGCTATCCGCGGAAGATAGAGGCGCAGGAGTTGGCCAAGCTGATGAAGATCAGCACTTCAACGTATAATTTCCATCTGCGTAATGCTGAAAAGAAAATACTGCCATACCTCTTCCAGAGAGCGATTTCTTGACACTTTCAGATACTCCTGCTTAGTCTCGACCTTCGACGTATCTGAAAGGGGAAAAATGTTCGGGTCAGACCCGAATGTTTGACATCGCAATATTGCGATAAAAATCATATATAGTGTCTGTTACTTCTTCATAGTTATGACAACTACAACCATCAGACAAGCAATAGATATCGCACCTCCTGATCTTATTCCTGCTGTAGTCATCGCATGGATAGCTACAGAACTGCTGTTCGGCAGGCCAAGAGACAAAAAATGAAGAAGATAGACATAGATAAAATAGTCGATTCATGTTTCAGTGAATCTATCCGGCTAACACACAGTTACGAGCGAATAACTTCGTCCCCACCGGATGCTAGAGACATACTGAAGAACGCACTCAAGTCGTATGACTCGCTGATGCGAAACGCTCCAGAAGAACTCAGACCCGCCATAGCGCACGTCGTCTCAGAATCATTCGAGACAATGATGGATCCTGCGTTAGAGGCGTATGATTGGACAGTCAGTAAAATACAAGAAAAATGCACATGGGCGAATATATTCGCCCAGGTGTTCGAGGATTATAATGAAAAAATAGGAGTTCCACAAAAGACTTACTACCATGACAAATGGATAGTAAAAGATGAATGCCTCCCACATTATTTCCAAAGAGGAGGTACTCTACGAGAGAGGTGCTACCATCGCAAAGGACTGGAACCAGATAAAAGCGGCCTTTGGTTCCATGCTCCGGACCGTTTCTATGAACAAATGTTGGGAAATATATTCACCGTGGAAGTCAAGTCACCCGTAGGAAAACAAGACAAGACATCCCGCAAAATAAACCTGTTGAACTACGGGACAGTCAAAGATATCACGGAACCGCCAGGAAAAATAATAGAAGCATATGTCTTAGGCATTAATGAACCCCTGCTCTCGTTCCGAGGGCGGTGCCGAGGGTTTTTCAGCGACAGGGAGTACAAAAAGACCAGAACCATCTTCGCACCCCATGACATGAAACTGACAACTAAAATAGCGAGATCACTCATAGAATATCAGGAAGGAAGATCCCCTCACTGTAAAATACATATTGATGAGAACGTTTATCGTGATGCATACGCACATACAGCAGTTGCCTTGAATGGAAAATGACCACAAAAAAACAAATGGTAAACTATATTCGAGCAGGAATACTGACAGCAGGTCTTGGAATGTATTCAGGAATCGCACTAATTGTAACGTCAAGCATGATAACGCCCATGCCTGAAATGCCTAAGAAAGTAGCACAAGTATGTTCTTTAGAATGGGAACTGCAAAGAACTACCACTATAACTAAAGTACTAGAAGATATGGATAAGTACCAAAACATCTTGCAAGAGTACAACAACCTGAAGAAAGATACTGAGTTCGTATCACTTGATAAAGAATATGAAAAGAAAGTCTCTGAACGCGAGAGAGTAAGAATCCCTGTGGTTATTGGAGGCGGACTTCTTGCGTTGATAAGTCTTGTAGGAGGTTTCGGATTGGCAGCATATTCAACTAATATGCGCAAGAAATGATGGTGTAGTCCAGATTAAGATACAACCTGCATCATTTATTGTGGTCAAGCCCATCCCTGAGCTTAGACGACTTATATACCTCAGGCTTAAGGCTGTCTTTCAGCCGCAATACCTTGCAGGAGATGCCCTTCATGTCAAGGAAATCAGAGAGGCCATCCACAAAAGCATTCTGGTCATAGCCAAGGAATATTATATCCGGCTTCAGCTCGGTTATGATCTCATACTTGTCATCCTCACTACCGAGGCAGGCATAATCGACATAGTCAAGTGCCTTGATTGCGGCGAGCCTAGCAAGCTCATCATTCGTAGTAGGTATGCCCTTGACCATCTTCACTGTCAAGTCCCGGGCAAGCACTACAGAAAGATACTCTCCCTGCTTCTTCGCTTCCTTGAGGAAGAAATCATGCCCTGGATGGAATATGTCAAAAGTCCCGAATGCCAATACCTTGCTCATTCTTCTCTCTCCTCTACCTTGATCCCTCGCTTGCCGAGCTCTGTGATAAAATCATCATAGGGTATGTCCTTTGCAGAATTCAAGATGCCTTTCCCCTTTATCTTGCCTGAAAGGACCATCTGCGCGACGATGCTTGCGGTGAAACCCACTGTCCTGTTCATCGCCATGAAACCAGTATCAAGGTCACGCTTGTCCACCAATATCTGGGTGATGCGTTTCTTCTTGCCGTCCTTGGTACCGCGAAACTCATTCATGAGCACAACCATGTCCTGCTCATCATCCTTGTATTGTAGTCTGGATTCAAGGACCTTTGCCATGAACTTTCTCGGGCTTATCCCCAATACAGGATCAGTATCTATAAGACCAAGATCAACAATCTTCTTCCAGAAATCAGAGTGCCCTGGCCACCTGAATGTATAACGGCCCATATCTTTCACCTGGTCTGCAAGACCCAAAAGCTTGGCATAAGAAGATGCCTTGCCATTAGGATAACGGTCGAACACACCTATACCTTCCAACTCGACAGTCTCATTGTGATCAAATATCTTATCTCCAGCTATAGGTACGACTTCACCGTCGATGATCAGATCTGCAGGTCGATTGTATGCACCAAGCACACCTTCAAATATCCAGCTCACCTTGTAGTTCAGCGGATTGTCACAGGCTTCCTTCACAGGGACCCCTCCACAGGCAGAACGGAACTCCTCCACCTCATCAAAACGGGATATAGCATTGCCTGCAAGCACAAGATCAATCCCTGGATCCAGACCTGCCTCAGGGATTATCAGCACACCCTTCAAAGCAGCAGCAGGAGCACAAGATTCAATGTGCTGCCTGAAAGAGGTATTCACAAGATCCGTGCCTGCCTCGATCGCCAGCTCTGCTATATGTTTCCGGAATGGTGTAGGGAGAAGATCGATGATCACGTCCGCCTCTTTCAGAAGAGGGAGCATCTCATCCCTGCTGTTCGCATCTGCAGACAGCACCTTTACCCGGGGATCGTTGATGCGACTTATGAACTCTGAGACCTGAGCAGGATCGTTCTCTACAACAACGATCTTCCTGATATCCTTATTCTGCACGATATCAAAAAGCGTCGCCTTTCCCTGCGCTCCAAGTCCCAATATGATTATGTTCATAGCCACTATACCTCAACACTCTTGAATTATTAACTGGTCTAGATAGTTAAATGTTTTGCTTATGGATGAAGAAAAAAAAGATTAGATGCGGGGGAAGGGGCATTCATCAAAGCTCCGCTTTGCTGAGGATTAAAGCGTAGCTTTAATTTTGAACCCTCGTAAGCACTTCGCATAAGGGCAAACTGCCCTTATCAACCCCAGAGCGTATTCCTCGCAAAGCTTGGAATACACTTCTCAGGAAATAGAAAAAATGCGGGGGAAGGGGTTTGAACCCTCGTAAGCACTAAGCTAATACGCCCTGAACGTATCCCGTTTGACCACTCCGGCACCCCCGCAGATGGTACTCAGGTAGAAATCAAGAAAAATATGCTCTTTATAAACGTTATGCTTCTAATCATGAACTGTCTGCAATCTCAACTGCAATCTTCCTGGCCACCTTGGCCAATCCTGCTGAGTCACACTTAATCCCAAGACAGGATACCTTGACAAAATAAGTGCCTTTTATGAAATAAAGGAATTCTCTTCCAGATGTGCGCTCATCGAACCTGCAGGAGGCATCACCTGCTTCCTGATTACTTTGTGAACAATACATCGCATACACTTTCCATGCATCCTTTGACTCTTCGTATTGCTGTGTCTCAATATCCACATAAGTCCGTCCATCAGAGTTAGAAGAGCACTGGCATATGTCTACTCCGTCCACGACCAGAGGATTGAACGGGCAGTCATCTGAACGGCGCCACACACCCTCAAAGGTCTTCTTCAGGTAGGAAGAGCTGACGATCTCACACATCTTATTCTTCGAGAATACTGGTTCCGGCTCAACCATATCAAGAAGCTCTTCACCAGCAGGTACCGGTTCTGACACGATCTGATCCATATCCTCCATCCCTGTAGGATAAATATACTCAGACCTATTATCATATAGCTCGCTAGTAATCCTCTCAGCTTCTCCCGCCAGAGCCAGCTCAGCAGACCTGGACCTGACCATCCACAAAGCGGTGAATGCCAACAGGATAAGAATCCCAAGAATCATGAATATAGCCAGTTGAGCTTTCCTGTTTAACTGCCTCTTCTTGAACATCAACATCACAGCCTGATTATCTTCCCTTTCCGACCGACATTGATGACTGTTGTGTCCCCAATCTTCTCCTCAAGACCTTCTGCCTCGTGTACATGACCGCAGAGAAGCAGGTCAGGCTTGAAAGTCTTCACCGCCTTCTTGACAGCATCAGAACCCGGGACGAACTTAGAGAGCTTCTCCATCTTCGACTCTGTAGGGTGGATGTGCGTGACCATTATCTTCTTCTTCAGGTATCTTATCTTATCGAAACCTTTCTTCAATAAGTCATACATCTCTCCTTCATCAATAGGTGGCTGGGGCCCGATGTTCGTCGCTCCACCAGCACCAAAGATACCAACATCCTTGTACCTGACAGCATAACCATGTATGTTCTTTGCGTGAGGCTCATAAAGAGTAGCAAGAAAATCTGCAGTCGCTACAGTCTCATGATTTCCAGGGATGATAAGGACTTTCTTATTCTTCTTGGCAAAAGGCCCTATTATGTTATCAGTAGATATCTCATGAAAAGTCAAATCTCCGCAGAGCACGACAAGATCAACATCCTCCTTCTCTGCACGCTCTGCAAGATCATTGATTGTCTTAGTATCACCATGCACATCTGAAGCTGCCAGTATCTTAAGCTTCTTCTCGCTCTCCTGTTCAGAATTCTCTTCAGACATCGTAATCATTCTCTCTTGATTATCTCAGGAGGAGTCTTCGTAAGATCGACAAGAGTCGACGGCTTGCCGTCAATGACCCCCTCATCTATAGCAAGATCAGTCATCACCTTTATGTTATGATGGACATGATCCAAAGACTTACAAGTTGCCTTCCCATGAATGTTAAGGCTTGTGGTTATGATAGGAAAACCCAACTTGTTCACTGTTTTGGCTATCCAATGATCAGGTATGCGCACACCAAGAGTGTTGCCATGAGGGTTGACCTCAGACAGGTATACGCACTCAGGGTTCTTCACTTCCATGATAAGAGTGTATGGGCCTGGAAGCTTATCGAGCCACTTGTCAAACTCTTTCTTGTAGACAAGATTATCCTTTATCCACTTCTTTGAAGGCGCAATCACAGACATCGCCTGCCTGTGGTTGATCTTTATATTCCGTATCCGCTGGATCAGCCCTGGCCTGCGCGCATCACAACCGATGCCATACAATGTATCTGTAGGGTATATGAAGACTGTACCTTCATGCAGCATGTCTGCATAAGACATTAGGTCCTTCACAAAATCCTCTTTTGGTATTATTCGCATACACAAGAAACAGAGCATTGACGTTTATAAAGGTTATCATAAGGGCCCCTTGCGGGGCAGAACGAGGTCAGACAGTAGTGGCTTCGGAAAAGTAAAAGAAAATGAGTTTTAGGCCTCCATGTAGCCTGAGATAAAGCCTTCTTCAATATCAGATATCTCATC
>JAUVBP010000155.1 GCA_030591125.1 Candidatus Woesearchaeota archaeon
CAAGAGCCTTTAAGAACACTACAGAATCTTCTAGTCCTATTATGGTTGATTTCATTTGCCCAACACCTGAAATAATTAGTCGATTTAGGTATATAAATTATGTTGTTATGCTACTGATGTCCCTGCTTCACCGCTTCTTTGCCACTCTCTTCAGCAGGCTGTACACGAGCCGGTTGTACTCTGGATACTCTCTCCTGATACTTTCGGTGTCGTTTCCCAGACCGAATATCTCATTGAGGGCTATCGCCACTGCAGGACTCCTGTTCTGTCCTTTTGAACAGTGCACCAACAGGCTATCGCAGTCATCCTTGTGGAACTCGAAATCCTCGAGCATCCTGTCTGCTATATCTTCATCAAACATCAATGCTCCTTCAGGTCTGTAGAGATCATCTGCATCGTCGAACACATACTCTACTATCTTGACATACAGCGGCGAGTTTTCCAGCTGGAACTTCCGTAAGTTATTGAATCCTGGAGACGCTATGCGTATGGCATATGTGGATCTTTCAGGCAGGTGCATGACTGCATCTGATATGCTCATTATGTGTATGTCCATATTAAGGGGAATCAATGACTTAAATATAAAGTTAGCGCAATCACTGCTTTAGGGCAATAGGGTGTGGTTGCTGCTACAGAAAATTTTATATAATCCAAATTTCTCAGCAGATGCATGTCAGTTCTTGAGATACATACGAAATACCTGAAAGGTGGTTTCGCTTACGCAGTGGAGCTCGGCGCAGATATCAAGAGATATGATGGACTGCTCGGCAAGCTGGGTCTTGAGAAGGTGAGTATAGGTCACAGTACCGGTGCTGATCCTCGTTTCAGCGCGAGACAAGTGGCTGAAGAGTCATTCGATGAGATTGCAGAGCGGGCTGGACGCTTTTACAGTTCATGTCGCTGTACCGAAGTGCATTTCATAGGAGAATATTCCCTTGACAAGAGGGTGAAACACGCATTGAAGAAGAGGATGCCTGACGTGAAGTTCGCAGGGTCCTTCAGGAAGTTTGCTGTCGGGATCGGAGTGACCATCGATATGATAAGGGATATGTACCGTATGCACAAGGAAGAGATGCGGAGAGAAGATCAGTATCTCGAAGAACAGTTGAAGCAGTAGTGATGTTTATTTCTTCACACCCATCGTCCCAGGCGCCCTTCTACCCACAGGCTTTGTATCAGTTACTTCAAACCCTGCTGCCTTGAGGTTATCCCTGACAACTCTTGCACAAGAATAAGTTGCTAGTTTGCCCCCTTTCTTCATCACTCTGTACACTTCTTTGAAGAACTCTTCTGTCCACAGCTCAGGACATTTCTGCGGAGAGAAAGGATCATGGAAAACAACATCAAAAGAAGAATCTTTCAACTCCTTGATGGTCTCCCTCGCATCCCCCATCTTCAGCTCGACAGATACAGTCTTATCCGAATACCTTCCTTCCCGAGCCACATGCTCCATAGCATACTCACACTGGAAAGGATATTCACCAGAATCACACAGATTGATAATCTCATCAACTATCCCCTGATACGACTCAAGACCGACAACAGTCATCCGAGAACCTGTAAACTTATCCAGAGCAGCCGCAGTATTATACCCCAACCCAAAACACAAATCAAGGACGCTTACCGAATCATATTTCTCAATCCCAACAACATCACTATACTTCTTGTTGGCCTCTTCGAGGGCTCCGGATGTAGAATGATATGTTTCGTCGTATTCAGAACTGTGGAATGTGGGACTGTTATCTTTTGTGAGGACTTTCTTGTCGGTCATGCGGTACAGTACCGGATAGAAATATTTATATGTTTACCTACTAGCGAAGCAATATGAAGAAACAAACCATCCTCAACGAATCCATCGGCTGGATCGGAATGATCCTTATAGTCCTAGCATACACTCTGGTCAACTTCTCTATACTAAAACCTGAGAACATCATATACATCTTGTTCAATCTCATCGGAGCTATAGGAATAGTCTACATCTCAATGATTAAGAAAGCTTACCAGCCAGCTGCATTGAATGTCATCTGGGCGTTGGTTGCAATTGTCGCGATAGTGAGATTATTGATCTAGACAACCTAGTCAAACACCATCTCTTCACTCACAAACCTTTCCAGCTTCCCCTCACGCACATCCTTATGCGCCTTGAACACTCGAAGAGCCTCTTCAGGATGCTCCGCCAACTTAAGAAGGAACCTGTGATACGGTCCTTCTTCCTGTTCTTCATCTCCAGCACTATAGCGAGAAAGATAATCCAGAAATTCCTCTTCATTATTTGCTTGATACATTTATATCACCTATCTGAAACTTGTGGCGCTGGTGGGATAAATGTGCTCGAAAGCGAGCATGCCACCGGTCTGTGGTGGTCGCGAGCTTTTGACACATACATATACCTCATCATCACACGTTTAATAATCTTCCTGAAGGTTTTTTTATCAGGAGATCCACTTCACGCAGTTGCACAGACCAGGCTAGAATTAGGCAAAGGCTCAGAGATGGGCTGCATGATTATTGGGTTTTTTTCAATCAATCTGTTCCGGACGACAACTTGGAACATCAACCTGACTTCTATGCGCCCTTCGTTGACGTTCGCTTCAAACTTCCATTTAGGTATCTTTAACAGGACCGCCTTACTGATGTTAAGGAATTTAGATGCCTCATGTATCTGTATCCCTACAATGAAATCTTCTTTATCTACATCAAGAATCAGGTTCTCTAATTCAATGGATTTGACATATTTCCTGTCTACAGTCTTGAAAAACAGTATGTCATGCTTGTAATCATAATCAACTTCTCCTTTTCCTTTAAGAGTTCTATTTTTCATTTTGGAGTATTGGAATCTGCTTATTGTCTATTATGTAAAATGTTACTATGTTGACCCTGGTGGATTGGATGTCTAAAATGAGTTTCAGCGTTTCTTTGCTGTATTTGTAAAACACTGCATGATTTCCATTATATTGAATTCCCACTAATATGGGTGTCTGAGCTAATATATACTCTTTAATGAGTTTATCTTTAAAAACTTTTCTTTCTTCTTCATTTAAACGGAAAAAGGTGTGCTTTGTTGTACATATCTGTTCCTCAGTAAACTCTTTGATACTGTCTAAAAACGTGCTTGTTTCAACCTTTTTTTCTATCCTGTGTCCTCTTATCATCCAAATCAATTAATCACAACTGGCTTAAATAGTTTATCACATTAAACTCGGAAGAAATCCGACACATATCAGAAATAACCATGCCCAAAACCATTCACATAAACACAATCTTTAGTGCATTATACAGATTCTGAAAGAATCCTCCTTTCTTCGGGCCGAATCCCTGTGCAGGACTGCGAACTACTGGTAGTATATCTTTTATCTTGGGATGATCAAATTCTTTATCGAACACTTCATACTCGTCTAAAGAACCGCTCTCCACAAGGTCTTCAATTATGGAATCATACCTCACGCACGGCGTCATCTGTGCTTCGACAACCCGACCTGAATGTGCTGCATCGAAACCAGATACCCATGCAACCCCTTCTACACCCGGATAATTGCATCCGGGGACATACACTCCTATTACGCCATCGACATGATGGTATATTTCTTTGTTTAATCCATGTCTCTCTAAGAGCCTTGC
>JAUVBP010000118.1 GCA_030591125.1 Candidatus Woesearchaeota archaeon
AAATGAATTATAATCGCTTTGAATCGTTGGAGGAATACAAAATGAGTGATGCTATTTGCACATCTTGCAAGAAAAGGATAGCCAATATCAAAGGCACTGCCAAATTCATGTGCCCTAAGTGCGGCAAAGTAGAGATTACCCGCTGCGGACATTGCAGGGAGATAGTCACAAAGTACACATGCCCGGAATGCGGCTTTATAGGCCCAAACTGAAGCATTGATGAATTATGAGAAGGTGATTAGATGGGAACAGCAGTCGTAACAGTAAAGGTGATGCCTAAATCTCCTGAAATTGATCTTACGGAAGTACAGGAAGAAGTGGCAAAGATAGTAAGGGAATTCGCAGGAGATAGAGAGACAAAGGCAGAGATAGAGCCTATAGCTTTCGGCCTGAAAGCATTGAATTTCATCTTTGTCATGGATGAGGACCTGGGCTCACCAGATGTAGTCTCAGAGAAGATCCAGACTCTTGATGATGTCCAGAGCGCAGAGATATCTGACGTCAGAAGGGCAATAGGTTAAAAATTATTTTTATTTTAAACATAAACAAGCTTTAACACATCATTGATTCTGGACTCATCCGACCATATAATCATCAGAAAACTCTACATAGTTCTCAAGGCAGCCAAGAGTCTCGTAGACATCATCCAACACACCATCAGGACCAAGTACCTGATCAGGAAGTTCTGTATCCACAAACAATTTCTTCCGTCCAGCATATTTTTCAAATACCATGTGAGTATTGCCCTCATTTGATTTCGCCAAAGTGAAATTATACTCGCTCTGGTCTAGATATTCACGTCGAGTAGGAGCGCCGCAGGATCCACTCTGCTTGAACGATATTGTGGTCTTATCTTTTTCGAACTCAAAAGCAACCTTATACACCCCATCTTTCTTCTCAAGAAGGTAAGGAGTCTTACAGAAAGCAAGCTTGACTATATCCTCCTGACGAAGACCTGGGTCTGCACCTATATAACGGGCAAGCTCCTGTATGAATACCGCAGTGCCTGCGAGATTTTTCTTGAAGTTGAAACCGAAGTTGAATTCGACTCTTCCATTAGAATAATCATCACCCGAATACTGTATATCGATTGCGACAGCATTGCCGACTTCACCAAGTTTTGTGAGTGACCCATCATTGAACTCGAGCTTGTAGGTTGCACCAGGGAAACAATGGTCTGCAAGAGCCTTTATCCGCTCATCAAGAGGAGATTCATCAAGCTCGCGCGCCAACGCACCACCCTGAACCCCCAATGTGCGGGTTCTGCCCCTACGTTCAATATGACGTGACGGCTTAGTGAGGAAGTCTGTCAATTCTTCAGAACGATCCATCTCAAAAGAATATTCAGTGCCTGCTGATCCAGGATCCTGCGAATTCAACTGAGAGACACAATCTCCCAGATCATCCAGAAGACCTGCAAATTCATCGTCCAATGCGTGTGCGGTTGACATTTTTACCTCAATTGAATCAGAAGACGCAGATACAGTATATAAGGATTTGTCACACGATTTTTACATAAACAAGAGAATAAGACAAATTAAACGATTTTAATAAAAAAAGGTGGCAAGAGCTGCACCCCACCCCCGTAAGAGCAGCCCTTGCCGTGGTCTCCAGAAAGGAGCATGATATGTGAATATTATATTGAATCCCTTATTGACTTCCTCAGCTTCTTTTTTGTAGCAGCATCGACGTCCATAGTTATTGTCCTGCTCTTCTTCCTCAGGCTCCTGAGCCAGGTGACTTCTGACTTGATTATCCCAAGTTCTGAAAAATTCACCAGGAACGTCCGCACCCTCCTTATTGAAAGAGGTGAGACATTCTGCTTCTCGCAGACCTCAGAATACAGCTTATACACATTACCACCATCAAGCTCCTTCTTGCTGGACTTGAGCATCGCAAGATAGAGCAGCTTCTGGTGTTTAGTGAGCGTAGCGACGATATTGAATATAGTGTCTTTCTCAAGCGTCCGATCAGCCTCATCGACAAGGTCAAGCGTGACCTTGCTCCTGCCCTTTGCTATTGCAGCCTTTGCACAACTGTCCAGCAGCTCAAGTGCCTTCCTAGCATCCCCTCCCCGGGATGCCTCTATCTCAGCAATCTTCTGTAGTATAGGGTCAGACACAGCATCCTTTGCGAACGCACTCTTGGCCCGGTCTTTCAATATGTCCCTCAGCTCTTCTTCTGCATATGGTGCAAATATGACCCGTACCCTGCCGAGCGTGGACTGCGTCTTGGGTTTGATATAATCCGCCACCCTCACATCATTGGAAATTAATATAGTAGAGACATTGGAACTTGTCTTGGCGTTGACCTTAGTATTTATCCTGCTGAGACGGTACAGGATATCATCACCAGATTCTTTGAGCGCATAATCGACTTCGTCCAGCACAACCATCACATTGGTCTTGAGCTCTTCAGACACTTTCTTGAACTCACTCACGGCCTTGGCCCTTGTCCACCCGACTCTCGGATAGGTCTTCTCAGGATTGATCTGGCTGAGGATGTCTATCAATATAGTGGTCTCTGTCCTGTTCTCTGAACAGTTCACATACGCTTTTATCAGCTTGACTTTCTGCCTCTTCGCCTCTGCCTCAAGCTCCTCCATGAGCTGTGTGATGACTGCAGTCTTGCCAGTGCCTGGATTCCCATAGACAAAGACACAAGATACTGCAGAATTCATCAGGATAGGGGCTAGCTCCATGACAAGCTCGTTCTTCTGCTCTGTCCTATGAAGAAGCCCTGTGGAAGGCAGCAATGCGTGCAGTACATCCCTATCCCTATAGATATTGTTTCTTAATACCGACGCAAATGTGACTGCCTTTTTTTCCGCTATACTATCCACCCCTTTATATCCGAGCCGTTAGGATCGAATACGCCAAAGCATACTTGCTTTGAGCGTCCCCAGCAAGCTGAGTAAAATCAACATCTTGTCTGAAATGGCTCTTCTATTTAAACCTTCCTTTTTTTCCGTTGTTTCCGATACTAATAATATAGGTATATGAGTCCCTTAATGATACAAAGAAGACACTCACATAATCCTGCCCTGCTCCGCTTGCTCGTTGCACTCGCAAGCTCTCGCGTCGCCACGCATGCTTAAATGGTTGACTGCCTGATTATCTGATTGGCGAAGCCTTAAAGTTTTATATTGATCATCTTTCTGAAAGCATGCTAACAGGCGACTACGGTCAGGACTCTGCTCCAGTAAGATTTAAATAAACTCATAGAGACTCAAGAATCATGTTCCACAAGATAACAGAAGCCACAGTCACTATTGAAGCGCCAAAGGAAGAGAAGATCTCAGCAGACCTTCCAGTATTCTATAATCCTGTGATGAAGTTCAACAGGGATGTTTCCATACTCCTCCTTAAGGCAATCGACAATACAGGGATGCAGATATGTGACCTGCTTGCAGGTTCTGGAATAAGGTCTATTCGTTTTCTTACAGAGCTGGACCCAAAGAAGATAAGATCCATCACCATCAATGATTATGATAAGCAATCTGTAGATATCATCAATAAGAACATCAAAGCGAACAAAGGGAAATTCACTGACCGGACCGCGGACATAATAGTGACCAACAAAGAAGCAAACACTCTTCTTCACGGATCTACTGGCTTCGATTACATCGACATCGACCCATTCGGCACACCCAACCCTTTTCTTGACATTGCAACGCGGAGGATGAGCAGGAACGGGATACTTGCAGTCACTGCCACAGACACCAGCGCACTTGCAGGGACTTTTCCTAAAGCCTGCAGACGAAAGTATTGGGCCACACCTGACCGCGGACCGCTGAAGCACGAATCAGGACTGCGCATCCTGATAAGGAAAGTCCAGCTCATCGCAGCGCAGTACGATAAAGCACTTACACCGATATATTCATACAGTAAAGAACATTATATACGAGTCTTCTTCCGTTGTACTAAAGGAAAGACAAAAGTCGACGAGCTGCTGAAGCAGCACGGCGAACACAACAATGCAGGGCCGATGTGGCTCGGACAACTATGTGACCCAAAACTCGCAGATAAGATAGACAAACTCGCACACGGGCTTGATTACGGGACAGACCTGAAATTCCTGGACACGATCCAAGAAGAAAGTAAAATCAACATCGTAGGATTCCACGATCTCCACGCGCTCTGCAAGAAGAACAAGCTGGAAGTTCCCAGATTCGAACCGCTTTTCAAGAAGATAATGAAGAAGCACAAGCTCGCAAGGACACACTTCTCTGATTATGGTATAAGAAGTGATATATCCGAAAAAGAGTTAGTCAAGTTCCTTAAGGAAAAATAAGCTGTTTCGGTTTGATAAAATTCTACAAGAGAAGTTCCTTATATCCTCTAGAATGGATATTAGTCATGCAAGCCATATTGATGGTCAATGACAAGGAATCCTGCACA
>JAUVBP010000178.1 GCA_030591125.1 Candidatus Woesearchaeota archaeon
ACAAGATTGCTGATGAGGTCGAATCCGAGATCAAGGCGTTAGGCGCAAATGAGATTGAGAGCAAACGTATCGGTAAGTTTGTGGTGAAGCGTCTGAAGCGGCTGGATCAGGTTGCGTACATCAGGTTCGCTTCAGTGTATAAGGATTTCAAGGACATTGATGATTTCAACAATGAGCTGAACAAGCTGCTCAAGAAGTGATGCTGACTATTCATTGATCGGTAAAAACCGGTAAAAAAGAGAGTGAACATTGATTACTAGTGACGCAAAAAAGTTTTGCAAAAGAGAGGTATTAAGATGGACGAACTGACGAAAGTACAGCGGATACAGAAAAGAGATGGACAGCTTGTTCTGTTTGATGATAATAAGATCACTGATTGCATCTTCAAGGCAATAAAGGCAGTCGGCCAGGATGATTATGCTAAGGCAAAAGGCTTATCAGCTAAGGTTGTCTCAGTATTGCAGATATTCTTCAAGGGTGGGGTCATACCTACAATTGAGATGGTGCAGGACCTGATAGAGAAGGTGCTGATAGAGTCTTCTGAAGTGGAGATAGCTAAGTCATACATACTGTATAGGGATCAGAGAAGTAGGCTCAGGGCAGAGGGCCAGGCCATGATGGACGTAACTGCCACGATGGATGGGTACCTTAAGCAGTCTGATTGGAGGGTTGCTGAGAACGCAAACATGAACTATTCATTGTCAGGGCTCCTGATGCATGCAGCGACTTCAGTCTTTGCGCATTATACTTTGAGTAATGTATATTCACAGGAGATTGCTGATGCGCATAGGGATGGTGATATGCATATACATGATCTGGGCATGGGCATCGCTGGCTACTGTGCTGGCTGGTCATTGAGGCAGCTTCTTACAGAGGGTTTCAATGGTGTCCCTGGAAAGATAGATTCTAAGCCTGCCAAGCATCTGGATTCCACGCTCTGGCAGATAATCAATTTCATAGGTACATTACAGAATGAGTGGGCAGGTGCCCAGGCGTTCAGCTCGTTCGACACTTATCTTGCTCCATTCATCAAGGCAGATGATATGCCTTATAAGAAGGTGAAGCAGGCTCTGCAGGGTTTCATATTCAACATGAATGTCCCTACAAGGTGGGGTGGTCAGACTCCTTTCTCCAACCTGACCCTTGACTGGGTCGTTCCTGAGGACATGCGCAACAAGAAGGCGATTGTCGGAGGCAAGGAGATGAGCTTCACATATGGTGAATGCCAGGAAGAGATGGACATGTTCAATAAGGCATTCATGGAGGTCATCACAGAAGGTGACGCCAAAGGAAGGGTCTTCACATTCCCTATCCCTACGTATAATATAACAAAGGATTTTGATTGGGACAGTGAGAACGCAACATTCCTTTTCGAGATGACTTCAAAGTATGGGATACCATATTTCCAGAACTTCATAAATTCTGAGCTGAATCCTGGTGATGTGAGGAGCATGTGCTGCAGGCTCCAGATGGACATGAGGGAGCTCAGGCAGAAAGGTGGCGGTCTTTTCGGAGCGGTCGAGATGACCGGCTCGATAGGCGTTGTGACAATCAATGTTCCTAGGATAGGCTATCTGGCAAAGACAAAGGAAGAGTTCTTTGAGAGGATTGCCAAGCAGATGGATTTCGCCAAGGAGTCTCTTGAGATAAAGCGCAAGATGGTGCAGAGGAACATGGACAATGGTCTGATGCCATTCACAAAGAGGTATCTTGGCACCCTGCAGAACCATTTCAATACTATAGGGATCAACGGTATGAACGAGGCATTGCTGAACTTCATGGGACCTGACACTACGATAGCCACAAAGAAAGGCATCGCGTTCACAGGTGAAGTGCTTGACTTCATGCGGGAGAGGCTTATGAAGTATCAGGAGGAGACTGGCCATATCTATAATCTGGAAGCTACACCTGCAGAGGGCACTGCTTACAGGTTTGCGAAGATGGACAAGCAGCGTTATCCTGACATGATAACTGCAGGCAAGGAAGAGCCTTACTACACCAACAGCACCCAGCTGCCTGTCAACCACACGACAGACATCTTCGAGGCTCTTGAGCTTCAGGACCACCTTCAGATAAAGTACACTGGAGGAACTGTGTTCCATGGATTCCTTGGAGAGATGGTGAGTGATGCTGAGACCTGCAAGAAGCTGGTCAAGCGTATAGCATATAATTTTAGGTTGCCTTATTTCACGATCACGCCTACATTCAGCGTGTGCCCGAAACACGGCTATATACCTGGCAGGCATCATAACTGCCCGTATGAAGATGAAGAAGAGACGACAGTGGATGCGGCATCCGAGACGATGCCAAGAGTCAACAGGTAAAAAAAGAGGTGTAAGGAATGACTAAATGCGGAATGCAATGTGAAGTGTTTTCGAGGGTTGTAGGTTACCACAGGCCTGTGCAGAACTGGAACAAAGGTAAGAAGGAAGAGTTCAGCGACAGGGTTGAGTACGACGAAAGCGTATCTTTGAAGAGCGTAAAGGCGACCAAAGGCCACCCCAAGACAGAGATGGAGATGCAGAACCAGTTCACGTTCTGATCCATTTAAATTTTTTAATTTATTATATTTGGGGGTATTATGATGAAGTATAAGCTATTCACTACAAAGATGTGCCCGAAGTGTCCTGCCATGAAGGAGTACATGAGTTCTCAGGATAAGATACAGGGAGAGCTGGTAGATGCCTCGTCTCCGGAAGGTCTTGATGAAGCAAGGAAATTCCAGGTCAGTGCAGTGCCTACAGTTGTATTTGTTGATGATGATGGTGCTGAGATTGCTGATATTAAAAGATGCCAATCAAAAGAGGATGTTGAGGAAGTTATTGCTTCTGGGTGATACTATGACAGAAAGACCAAAGATCGGAGTCGGAACAATAGTGCTGAAAGATGGCAAGGTATTATTAGGTAAACGCAAGAACGCTCATGGCGAAGGATCCTGGTGCTTCCCTGGCGGACATCTTGAACTGAACGAATCAGTAGAAGAGTGCGCAGCAAGAGAGACCCTGGAAGAGGCAGGCATAACACTCAAGAACGTTCGCAAAGCAGCATTCACGAATGACATCTTCGAGAAAGAAGAGAAGCATTACGTGACCTTGTTCGTTCTTGCAGACTATGCTGATGGAGAAGTCAAGGTCATGGAACCCCACAAGTGCGAGAAGTGGGAATGGTTCGAGTGGGACAGTCTACCAAGCCCAAGATTCCTGCCTATTGATAACCTGATCAAGCAAGGGTATAATCCTTTTTAGATTGTTTTATTCTTTGTATTTGTCAAAATAGCTTGCATCGACAAACTCCACTTTATGGCCAAATGAGCAGTCTTTGTTGATCCTGAC
>JAUVBP010000173.1 GCA_030591125.1 Candidatus Woesearchaeota archaeon
CTCATAGGATATATGGGGTTCCTGGCAGTCCTATATCTCATCTCATTCATATCAGGGATCACTTTCCCGACAACCATATTGTTCGGTAAGATGCTCATAGGCGCCAGGGCTCTGGTGATAAACTCTGTGCTGCTGGCAATCATATTTGTGATGGTATATGGATTCTGGAAGCGTAAGGCATATACTTTTGACCTATCCATAGGATTCTTCAGTTTCGCTGCATTGAATGCAGTTATATCCCTGATGATGTTAGATGCGGCAGAGCATCCTGTGTTCAGGAAGCTGATATTGCTCTCTCTGGCATCACTGATACTCATGAACACCGTGATCGTGTGGTATGTGCTTCACGAGCGGAAGTTCTTCTACGCAGCAAAGTTCCATGACCGACCTGTACAGCATAGGGATAAGGTGTTCCTTTACGTGATAGTATCATTCTGGGTTGTCGTACTGCTCATGGGACTCACTCTTGGTTTCAGGTTCTATACAGAGACGACCAATATGGTGGATGATATCCTGGAAGAACTGCAAGGTGATTATTATAGAGGGATGATCAAGTGCGAGCTCAAGGAAGGGCCAGAGAAGGATGTCTGCATGCTGGTCATAGCAACAGCCCTGAGCCCCACCCGTCCAGAGGCAGAAGTGTTGGATATATGTGGAAAGATAAGGTCTGATTTTTACAGGTTCACCTGTGTAAAGTCAGTGAAAGGTTGATGATCATATGAGTAGATTATATACTGTGTCAGGATTGAGAAAGGTCAGGAATAGCAGGAGCAGGAAAGGTCAAGTGACTATCTTCATGATAATAGGTATAGTGCTGCTGTTCGGCTCGGCAATCATATTCTATATACGAGGTCAGGTGACAGAGGGTACTGAAGGGGTGTTCGCTCCAATAATAGAAGAGGTGCCGCTTGAGGCACAGCCACTCAAGATTTTCGTGGAGAACTGCCTAAAAAAGATAGGCAGGCAGGCAGTCGAGCAGATAGGGCTCCATGGAGGGTATGTAGACCCAAGCAATGAGGAGCTGAGCGGGACATCTTTCCTTATCAGCCTGGAACCTACAGAGTCTGACGCGCTTGCCATGTTTGACGGTGACAAGGCACTGCTGCCATATTGGTGGTACATGGAAAGTGATAATGAATGCACTTCCAACTGCAGGTTCGAGTCCAACACACCATCATTGACAAAAGGGGTCGAGCCATCGATTGAAGGCCAGATCGACAGGTACATAGACATGCACATAAAGGGATGTTTCAATGAGTTCCGTGATTTCAGGATGCAGGGTTTTGAGATTGTCGAGCTCAAAGAATTGGCATCTGATGCAAAGATCGCTAAGAATGAGGTATTGTTCTTCTTGGATTATCCTATAGAAGTGACCAAAAACGGAAGAAAGACCAAGATAGAGAGATTCTTCACCAAGGTGAATGTTGACCTCAAGAGGGTATATGATCTCGCGCAGGCACTTATCGAGCATGAGACCGAGACGCATTATCTCGAGCTCCATACTATGAATCTCATATCTATGTATTCTAAACCTGTAGGCCGTGATAGGATTCCACCTATTGCGCACGTGAGTATGGGCTTGGGTGAATTCAATATATGGACAAGATTAGAGACCAAGAAGAAGATCGAGAGCTCTGTGTTGGCTCCAGGAATACCGATAATGCAGGTCGATGGGACACTCAATTACAAGCACAGGATGACATTCTTCACTAATGCTGACGGAAATTTACAGCTCGACGCGATATCTCAGGGCATCATGGACAGCACCACGCTGATATTGAACACTACAGAGGACTATTCCGATCTGGCAGTGGACTTCACATATCTGGACTGGTGGCCGATATATCTGAACATCAATGACGCAGAAGTGGTCGGCCCGACATCATTGCAAGGGAGCGATCTCCTGAGCTTCCTGTCAATAAACCAGTACAGGACATGGTATGGGATATCATTCCCTGTGCTGATCACCATAAGGGATTATTCTGCGTTCGAAGGTGAAGGTTATGAGTTCAGGTACGCGATAGAGACCAACATCCGTGAGAACAATTATACCACTGCAAAATATGTCAGTAAGGCAACTGACGCGAACAGTAAATTATCCTGCAAGATGGACCAGAGGAACACAGGGAACATAACTATCGAGACGAGAGATGCATTCACTGGTGAACCGGTCCCTGCAAGGGTGGATTATGTCCTGGGCAACCAGGCCTGCTTCATAGGATTCACAGAACATGATGCCAACCAGAGCAACAGGACGTTCCTGACCGCTCCATTCCCTGTCGGGTGGGGCTTGATCAGGGTGAATAATGATAGCTATCTCCTTCACCAGGACAGGATGATCACCCGCCTTGGTGAAGATGATGAGGTGACTGTAGATCTCATGCCATTCATGTTCATCAATTCAACAGTCTTTGCCAAGGGGCTTAGCTGGGATAAGACAAGAGGGACATACGTCCTGCCAAGAGGTGCGGTTGAGTCTACCCTTTCACGGGGCAAAGAGAAGGCATTCCTGATGTTCAAGAGGGTTCCTGATGAGATACTTTCTGATTACAAGATACATCTTCCGATATTCGGCTCGAATGAGAGTGTGCCGCTGAAGATAGTGCCCGGTAAATACCAGGTGAAAGGTCTGCTCATCTATGATAGCAACCTAAGTCCTATAAGGGTACCTAAAGAGTCCATTGAGGTCGGAGGATTCATGGGTTTCGGAAAAGAGACTGTTGAGTTCAATCAGAGCATCATAAACCCCTACCTCAAAGGAGGTGTCACATTCAACGATGAGACCGGATATCTTGAATTCACGACTGAGCAGCTCTTGAACACCGATAAGATAGTATTTTATGTATTGAGGTTCCCGCCTCCTTCAACCCACTCTGAAGCATTGAAGAATCGGCCAGGTCTGGAACAGATGGGGACAGTTACCAAGTATTCGATGATTTATAGGTCAGCTCTTGAGCCTATGCTGATATCTTTCGAGGATAGTTGATCATGGACCGAAGAAGCTACATACATAACATCGCAATGTTACTGATCTTACTTATAGTCATAACTCCGATATACTCTTCTACCTCGTGGGCCGCAACAATAAATGATGTGCAGGTCTTTGGTAAATATAACATAAATGGTTACAGGGGTCAGACAGACATCACGATCATAAATGTATCTGCCACAGTCACTGAAGACAGCAGCTTAGAGCCAAACCAAGTGAAGATACTGGAGGACCCGACCAAACCTTTCGACTGCGTCCTCTCAGACCCTATCACGTCAGTCTTCTCGTGCATTGCAGAATACCCTGAGAATTCACTCCCTGCCTCCGCAGGCACTCTTCCATTCACCGTCCAGATATATGATGATGTTGGTGTCCAGCTTGGAGCGCCAAGACGGGTCAAGGTGACAGTCGACGCTTTGCCACCAGTCATACATTCAGATCTTA
>JAUVBP010000086.1 GCA_030591125.1 Candidatus Woesearchaeota archaeon
AGGCGTATTACCTTCTTCCGCATCCTTTTCGAACAGGGGAGACATTATCCTGCAGAATCTCTTAAGGTCTCTGATGTTTCTCTTTCCGTTCTCTTTGACGAACTCCACAGAGTCGGTTTCTGGATCGTAATTGAGGAAGTTGATTGCTCTTAACCTGACAAGCGCATCTGAGGATTCTTCATCAAGCTCTTCATGCATGCCGAAATCCCTGTCAGTCAATTCCTGATACAGGCTTAACAGCACTTTTTCCACTCTTGAATTTATTGGTAATGCTCTGTAGATCTCATCAATATTAGTCTTTTCTCCTTTGGAGACGATGACTCTAAGATTATCATTAACATCATCATAGAAACCACGAAGTCCATGACCATTCTCTAAATTCTTGACAGCAGCATGCTCCAGAATAACCCTTTTAAGATTATAAGGATGAAATATGTAATGTCCAACCTCATGATCCAGAATACCTTCCAAAGCTTTACCCGAGTCCATCCCTGTTTTTTTAACAAATTCAGGATTAATCTTTATATTGAAACTTTCCATGTCAATGGCAGCAGTAGGAATATCATCAGAAAAACACACCTGCTTCAGAGGAATGTGACCAAATTTAGTCTTCACTCTAGTGAAAGCATCCTGTAGTTTCTGTTCTAAAACTGATACCATCTTTTCTTAACCTCCATTTCCTTTGGAGAATTTTTTTTGCGTTGCGTGACCACCCCACGAGCGGGCCTAATGTTGCCGATGCCGACGCCGACGGCATAGAAGTCGAACCTATCGTAGTTGCCGTCGACGCCCAACACCACAGGCCGCTCCATGTTATTATTGGGTTTGTCGTTGATGCGCCAGAGGTATGGTTTCTTGCCTTCTTCACCAATCCATTCGTAGGCTTCTTCGATGAGTGTCATGTCTTTACTTTCAAGAATTGCCTCAAGCATTGTGTCAAATCCGCAGCCTGGTTTCACGTATCCGTCTGGCCCTACAAAGC
Source organism: Candidatus Woesearchaeota archaeon (assembly GCA_030591125.1). Lineage (GTDB taxonomy): Archaea > Nanobdellota > Nanobdellia > Woesearchaeales > UBA11576 > JABMQF01. The sequence continues at coordinate 983 of JAUVBP010000086.1, forward strand.
TGCCTTTAACTGTTCTTGCTTGTGGTGTGTTCCAATCATGCGTAACAACATCATTGCCGCTCTTTGCATATTTTGCTCTCGTGCTAGTCATCATGTAATAATCCTTAAAATCCTGCTGGAACACTTCACGCATTACCTGCAATAAGTCCTGCTGTTCAGCGATAGGATGATCTTGGTTCTCAAACAAGGCGGCGATAGTTACGTGGTATAATGGAGCACTAGGCACTTTAAACTCAGAATCCTCAGTTAGACATACCCATTCCTCCTGTTTGTGACTCGCTCCGTCGTCGAGCAGTTCTTTGCTCCAGTCAACAGTGTAAATTCCGTTGTGATATTCGAGATTATGAAAACGATACCTATCATCTAATTCTTGGATGTGAAACTTTTCTTCCAAACCTTTCTTTCGCTTCGTAGCACTCGCTTTCAGCTTATCAATAACAGGACTTTGCTCTTCCTCAACCTTCACAGTACCGAACAAAGCTCTGTAATAATCATCTACAGTCCGTATCTCAGGGATTTTAAGTTTCATCTTTTTCTAGATTGGTAGAGTCTTTTGAATAGTGGGTTGTCTGAGTCTTTGTGATCTTCTAAGAACTTGTTTGCTGTTCCGTTCTGCACTACAGAATACATTTTCCTGTATTGTTCCTTGTTCTTGTCAAAATCGTCTTCAACGAAATCATCAACAAGTTGCTTTGCGAGGTTCATCTGCATAGAGCTTTGTCTGATGTCGTCGTTTTCTGCCTTGAACTTGTCAGAAAATGCTAATCTGTGGTTTATTGTATAAGGAAGCACTTCCTGTACTGTATCTGCAGATACTGTTTCTTCGCCTTTCAGGAAACTCAAACACGCAGCATACTCTGCGCAACTACGGACTCCTGTACGAACGCTCGGATTGTTAGTCACTCTGCCTAAAGCATATTCCTTATTGTGTTCTGACGCTTCTCCATTGACTTTCAACTCGCTGTTTAAATGATCAAAAAACACATCCAGCAACAACCGGGCATCAGGTTCAAGACCTTGAACATGAAGCATATAAGGAAGAGCTTTTCTTTCTGAAGGGGTCATGGCAACACCTTCAAGTCTTTCTGAAAATGAGGCTGACAGTGAAGCTATCTTCTCAAGCTTTGAACTGTAAGAACAATCCTTGTCGCAGATCACGCCTTCCATCTCGGACGCAAGTGACTTATCCGACAATAACCTTTTGTATGCATCAATTGTAGGGACTCCCGATATGTCCATCACCTTCTGGTCAAAAGTAACTTTTGCTTTAGCCAAAGCGTCATCACCTGCGCCAGAACTTATCAAAGCACAAAGTTCTGCATTATATACTGAACGCGCATCTTTCAGATTAGTAGCTTGCTCTCTGCTCAGCCTTGACTCGTCAAGGTCTCCTCTTATGTAAGATTGTAAGAATAGTGGGAACGCGACTTCTACAGAGACATCGAAACGATCCATCAACGGTGGTGTCAATTGAGTATTTCCCTTATCGCTGTAGTTCGCTGTAGCGAAGAATGGCATCTTGGGCTGATCGACAGACTCGTTCAAATACAAAAAGTTCCCATTTTCTACTGAACGCAATAGCATGTTCTGTGTCCCTGGTGGAATTCTATTTATCTCGTCAATGATCTTTGCGGATGGTGTCTGCGCGAATATGCTGAATATTACCTTCTCTGTCTCGCTCAGTTTGGAAAAGTCCAGCCTTCCGAATATCTTCTCTTCAGTAAGCTGAGGGTGTCCCTGGATCATGCCTTTCTCGACAAACTCGATAGGCAGACCAAAGAGTAACGAAGATACTGCTTCAGCAGTAGTCGTCTTTCCCAGGCCGTAATTTCCTGTTATCAGTTGGTTCCTGTTCAAAAGTCCTGTCATCAGGCTGTACATGACAACATCATTAGCAGGTCTTCCTCCAACGTTAAGATTAGGATTATTGACGTAAAAGCTCATGCCGATAAAATCAGCCATCTTGAATATCTTCTCGCGTAGTGTTTCCTTATAGGATTCAGTCATTTTTTTCCTCCAAAATCTTTGATTTTGGTGTTCATCTCAGAGCCCATTTTTAGGTCTTGAGATTCCTCCAACAGCCTTTTGGCTGCAAACTCAAAGAAGTGCGATTTGTTACGAAAGACACCGTCCCTAAGCCGCTCTTTGGCTTTAAGAAGGGTCTCCTCATCTACAGTTATGCATATCTGATGTTTCGCCATATTAAGCAGTAGAGAATATCACTAGTATTTAAAGCTTTCTACAATTTCACTACTAGTAAGTAATACTAAAGGTTTATATAAAAGTGAATAATATTATTCACTAAGTGAATAACAATGAGGAAAGAAACTCTACTCAAAATTATGGCATTGTTCAGGAAAAACCTGGGCAAAGGACTTACAATCAGGCAGGTCTCTCAAATGCTCAACATAGGCTACAGACCTGCTTATAATCACATCACTAGCATGGAAGAACAAGAGATCATAAACATAGAACAGGTAGGTAAAGCTAAACAAAGCTCACTCAATCTAAAGAGCGAAAAATGCAGGCACCTGCTGGAAGAGGTAGGTATGCAGCAGAAAGAAAAGCTGTTCAGAAAACACACAAAACTAAAAAACATTCTGGAAAGCATAACAAAAAAGCTCACAGAAAAGTTTGTCTCAGAGATACATTCGATAATCCTGTTCGGAAGCTACGCGAAAGGCAAGCCTACAGCAGAATCAGACATAGACCTTATGTTCATAGTAAGCGACCTCAAGAACAAAACATTAAGAGAAGAGATAGAAAGGGAATGCGCAAGCTTCCAATACTCACATAATACGCAGGTCAGTCCAGTAATAACCGATATTCCAGAACTAAAGAAGATGCTGGAAGTAGAAGAACTCACAGTCGGAAAAGAAGCGAAGGAATATGGGATTCCGCTCTACGGCTCTGAAAAATTCTGGAGGACAATCACATGAAAAGACAAGACCTACTGAAAAGAAAGATAAGTGAATACGTCAAAAGAACACAATTGATAGAAAGTAAGGATAATCTCAAACTTGAAAAACCATTCCTTACGAAATCCAGGAATAACTTGACAGTAGCCAACCTACTGATGAAAATCTCAGACGACGATGAACTGAAGAAGATGCTCAACCTAGCAGACGGCTTTGAGACCCATGACTGGGTGATTATTGTGGCATATTATGCGATGTACACATCAGCGCTCGCTGCTCTTGCAAGGCAGGGCTTGAAGTCAAAAAGCCACGCGGCAACCCTTGCAGTCCTCGAACAGCACTATCTTCACGAACAAAAAAAGCTGGAGACAAAACATCTTGAAAAGCTCTCAAAGGCATACATGATAAGCGAAACGATGATAACCAAACTGATACAGACAAAAACAAGAAGAGAGACAGCACAGTACGACGCCACACCAACAATAACAAGAGAAAACGCAGGGACATCACTCGCGGACGCAGATGAATTCATAACAAAAATAGAAGAAATACTATCATAAACCTGCGTTTTAGCATCTCAAAAAGTCAGAAAATAACAAGATATTTTAAATATCATCGAAGCTTATATTCTCCTATTGCTTTGAAATCAAAGCAACAGATTCAGGATCCCAAATTGAGTCAAAACACAAGAAAATGAGTTCGCAAAAATTTAGCACCCTGAAAAGCGAATTATCGCTTCTAGAGCAAGAATTCTGCAGTTTTAGGGCAGTCATTACTCGAGAGTAATAACTGTTCCGAAACATTTAAAAAGGGATGAGACCTAAATTGTCATGGTGTTGAAATAATGGTCTCACGTGGTTGGAAGATAGGTCTATTTGCTGCAGGATTAGCAGGATGGTATATAGCCACCACTCCGAGGGATGTCCCTCCTGTGGACCAGAAATACAATCTGCCTGCTAAAATATCTGTACTAGAGAGTTCTATCCCTTATGAGACTCGGCATGTAGGTCCTGGCTGTCCTGTACCTGCTGCAGAAGAGATAGGTGAAGACAGCGGAGAAGGGCAAGGCACTGTAAATTTCGATGAAGGCACTGAGTTCTCTGTAGACAGGAACAGTCCTGATGGAGATGACACTCCACCCGACAGTGAGACAGGAGACAGCGTCTTTGAATTCAATGACGGTGCAGTGATTGTCGGGGACCGGAATGGTCCTGATGTCGACCCTTCAGCATGTAATCTTGAAAAGATAGTGCGCACAGCAGACATCAATTTCTCAAGAGATTTCGAGATAGTCACCGACCGGTATAGATTGGTGAAAGATGAAGATCATGCAATCTCACAGATCATAGGACATGTAGGTGCTATGATACCCCGGATACTCTTCGCTGACATGGACATCAGCTGGGGTCCGGATGCTGACAGATCGAAAGCCATACTCGCGATGCTGGAGAACAACAAGAGCATAGACGGACTGACCGTAAGGATAGACCACACCGCAGCATTCGAGGATCTCGGCAGGCTATTCACCGACGACAAGGTCGCTGAAAGGAACAACTGGCTTGCAAGAATGACGTTAGGCCTCATATACAACCTCGGTGACGAGATGTGGGCAGAGTTCCGCAGGGGCGATTATTATAATCCA
>JAUVBP010000225.1 GCA_030591125.1 Candidatus Woesearchaeota archaeon
CCAGGAAATGCGGCGAATGCCTCTTGAAGATATATAGTGGATCGATGAATCTGTGCTGTTGCTTCTCATCCTCAAACCCTGAATATCGTTCAGTAAGATTGTGTCCAAGCTCGTTTGCGATTATCGCGTCTGCCCATACTCCTGCAAATCTCAATACAGTGAGTTTTATCTTGAACCTGTGGTATGGATCATTCCCTACGTAAGGTCTTGTATTTGTCGTTATGAACTCTCTTGCCTGCAGGCCTTTCACGAGCCTTTCCTGCACTCCCAGGAAACCATCACCACCTAACCATGCATTAGTGAAATGGACAATCCTGTCAGACGGTTTACCATAAGGTTTTCCTGTATCTGCACATATGTTCCCATTATCCGACCATTTTACCGCTTTCATCATCGTGCCACCAGTATCAAGACCATCATCTGCCATCATCTCAACCATACCATCAAGCGAGACAAAATTATCTGAGACCCAAGTGATAGGCACTTCCACCTGATTAGGATCATTCTTTGCCTTACGTGACTTGTCGCAGTTTATCTTGACAGCATTAGGGAGAAACATCGCTTCATAGAACGCATCACGGAATGTCCTGTTCCCTTTATCCATCGCCTTGAACGCTACTCTCGCACCACCATTAGCAAGATATGCCGCACCCTCATCTGAATTCACCAGCCACGAGTAATGCAGGAAGTAATCTGCAAGCATCGTATGAGGACTTATTGACTTGAACACTTGCCTCCCTATATTTTGTATGGCTTCATCTTCTGGATCTATGTGCTTCTTGTCGATGACCTCTTTCCCTTGCAGGAACTTACCATCTGGAAACATCTCCGGAGGTATGAGGCCATACTCTACTGCAAAAAATGCAGGTATCCTTGGGCTGTGTTCGTGTGTGGTTATGACCTCATCGATACCAGCAGCTGCGAATTGCCGTGCATGCCATCTGGCTATGTTCGCTTCGCCGACTGCTTTCTCATCCTCTTCTGGTCCTCTATCTTGCCTTGCATGCGGCAGGTCAGTAGATAGAAGCACCACCTTATCGGCATGGTTCTCTTTAGCATCATAAGCAGTTATACATGCCCTTTGAACAAGCTCTTCAGGAGTCTTGAACGGTCCAGGGATAAGAGTGATGTACACAGTCTTCCCTGCAAGGGTCTTTGGACGACCATTAGGAAACATGAACCGAGGACAATATTCACCACCTGAAAATTTACGAGGGTCAAAATAATCATCTATAAGATTAGGTGACCTGATACCGAGGCATCTTGAAGCGATCTTTGTCGCAAGCTCAATATGGGTACGAGAAGTCGCAGCAACGCAGATATTAGATACAGCATCATCAATGGCACTTTGACTTTCTTTGTTCATGAATCTGACCTATACTGTAATATTTACGGGATGAGAAATGATTTTTTGGCAAAACAGACGCCTTATCCTAGAGAAGAACTAACTTCCTTTTAAACGTTTCCCTCTCGACGATTAATCACATGGAAGTGAATACTCCTTACTCCTTATATACATTAAAAGACCGTTTTCCAACCTCCAGAATATACTTCACAAACGATAGTCCATAACCTCCAAATGCTTATTAATTTCTCATCGCGCCGAGATATCAACAAAAAAGAGGTGATCATTTCCTCGTTTTTTATTTTTTTATTTATCCATATTATTTCTCGACGAAACATTGAACACAGCATATAAGAAACATTAAAAAAGACTGATCAGACATCATATAGAACACTAGAAATCATATATTCTCTTTTATTAATGGCTTTGCTTCTTGCTTCATGAACTGCTGCACTTCCTGATGGCTGAGCTTACGATGCCTTCCCTGACCTATGTTGCCCAACGCTACATCACCTATCTTGACACGGATGAGCCTTTTGACAAGGTAACCAAGAGTGGTCATCATCTTTCTGACCACACGGTTCTGCCCTTCATGTATGGTCATCTCAATGATATCTTTCGCAGGGCTGCCATATCTCACTTTTGCAGGGCTTGTCTTGTAATCCTCTAGCTGCACACCCTCCTTGATCCTTGCTACATCTTCCTGTTCGAACTTCTTATCAAGGAAGACCATGTATGTCTTCTCTACCTCATAACGCGGGTGCATGACCTTATTGGCGAAATCGCCATCATTGGTGAGGAAAAGAAGCCCTTGTGTCTTGAAGTCTAACCTACCTACAGGGATTACCCGTTCCTTTATCTTGATATACTCAAGTATGGTCTTCCTGCCTTTCGGATCATGGAGCGTAGTAAGGCAGTCAGGGGGTTTGTTGAAGGCAAGGTAGACCTTAGCAGGTTGGGTGAGTCGCTTCCCATCAACAACTATCTTATCGACAAAGATGTCTGCTTTAGAACCTACTGTCTTGACTTCTCCATTCACCTTGACCTTGCCCTGGCGGACAAGCTCCTCGGCCTTCCTTCTTGAACAGATGCCTGCGCTGGCGATTATCTTCTGTAATCTGTGCTGCATTGAAACAGAAAGTATCCTGGAGTTTAAATAGATATC
>JAUVBP010000026.1 GCA_030591125.1 Candidatus Woesearchaeota archaeon
CATCATAATGCCAATAATCCTGGCCCAATTGGAATCTTTCTTTATCTTTGACTTGATCTTTTTAGCCTTATCTTTTTTTATTGTAGTCTCCTTGACAGCCGCGGCAGGTTTTTCTTCACTTTCTTTACCTTTCTCTTTCTTGAGAGACTTTACCAGTGCAACAAGAACAGCCAAAGCAATCATCACTGCGATGATCCAGAACCAGACTTTCAGCGTATCTTTCTTCTCTGATTTCTTTGCAAGTATCAGTTCAATATTCTCTGAGTAATCAATCTTCTTACCTTCTAGTTCAACATCAAAGACTATCAACCTTGCTTCATCAAGCGCAGTAAGGTCTGGTGTTATCATGAGCTCAGCAGCACTATCTGATCCTGCGGCGATTGATATAAGATCCTTATCGAAATCGACCCATATATCGTCAGAAGAGAGCGAAAGCTTCGCTTTCATGTCTGTAGGGTTATGGATCTCCATAGGTATGATCATAATCTCATCAGTATCAATCTCAATAACATTTCCATCTCCAGAGAACTGGCTGAGATCAAGAGTCACAAGAGCATCAGATATGTCTGCATTTGTGAGAACATCATTGTCTGGTCCGTCAATCGGGACAACTTCATCAATATCTCCGGCTATCTCTTCAGCAGGGACAGAGTCATCAGAAAAAATACTTGAAGTGAATGTGAAGTATGCTCCACTTGCCAGAAGAAGGGCCAGAAGAGCTACGAAAATAAGAGGCAGTATACGGAGTTTCTTCTCCACTTTTTCATCTTTGATATATTTTCTTCTGTCTATTGTCATATGATCCTTAATAGGCTCTTTATCAGGATCTTTATTTTCAGTCTTTTCAACCACAAAGTCGTCAGGAGATATTTTTTTCTCTCTCTTTCTTGACAATAGCCAGATGACCAGAATGATGAATGCCAGAAGAATGCCGCTTCCGATAGCAACAGCAATGATCCAAGGTGATAAGCGGCCATCAGACAGTTCAATAAGGAATTCAGCAGAGTATTCAATACCCTCACCAGGAACCATAACTACAAGTTCAGCCAGATATGTATCTTCAGCAATATCTTCTGAGGGTATTGCAGTGAGCAATATTGTTGTGGTCTCTCCTGGCGCAAGAACAACTTCCTGCGTGTCAAGAGATAGCCAGTCGCTTGCAATCAACTGCAGAGAATATTCAGCAGTCTCAAAGCCCGCATTAGATAATATGATCTCTGATTCTCCACCTTCATAATCTATGAAAAGATCTTCCAAGGTCATATCAGGAAGATATGCCTCATCTTTAGGATAGATAGAGAATACTTTCTCTTCAAGATATGTCTGATTGACCTCTTCCATAGTTATGTAGATGTTCTCAAGGAAATCCCCATACATCTCACAAGGAGACTCTCCAGAGATGATCATCTCTGTCGCTTCACCAGGCTCAAGGACAACAGGAGCTACAGGAGCAGATATGCCCTCAATACCTTCAACTTCAATATAGTATGTAGTGGTCCTTGTCCCGATATTAGTCAAGTAGAACACATGATCCTTCTCTTTACAATCAACAGACCTGAACGCATCTACAGCAGGAACAAGAGTATAGTCATGGCAGCGTTCAGTCTCAAGGAGTATCTCTGCAGACCTCCCTTCCTGTCCCCTGACTGAAATGGTGTTAAGGTGGATTATCTCGATGTGCTCTTCTTCATTAGGGGGAACTATAACTATGTTAGATCTGACAATCTCACCACCCCATGCAGAGAGAGTGACATTATCAGGATAAGCCCATTCGCTACCGAAAACCTCTATGATATACTCATTGGCTATATCTGCACTGTTCTCAATATCAAACGGTATGATGTTAGGCACTCCACCACAGATACCATATTCTTCACCAACAGTAAGATTGTAATCATAACATTTGTCTATGTTCAGCTGGAAGTCAGTCTGGCCCAGCATCTTTGTGCCTTCAGCAAAGGCATTGAATGTGAACACCCGTTCACCATACTGCCCGCATTCAAGGTTGATGAAGACAGAGATAATCTGGCTCTCATCAGGTTCAAGTATCAGGAAATCTGTGCTCATAGATATAGCATCAGAGAAGGGTTCAATACTGAGATCATACATCTCGATGTGCTGACCTGTATTGATCACTTCAAAAGAATACTCTACAGGTGTGCAAGGGCATTCTTCCTGAGCACCTGAAAACTGTGGAACAACCTGTACATTCTGGCAGTTCGCAACATCAAGGGTCTGCTGAAGAGACTTCTCAAGCCCAAACAGCGTTGTTATGGTAGTATTAAGAGAATATCCTTCTCTTGCAGAGCAAGGCAGATTGATGAACCTCTCGACCCTTTTCGACTGGCCGGGTTCAAGATAAAACGCCTGAGGAGCTATATTTACCCATTCAGAAGCGTCTCCACTAATTTCTATCATGAAAGTGCTTGTTATATCCCCATCATTCCGCACAGTAAGAGAATCGGTAGTCAGATCACACGCGCAGGCGTTGATGGTCTTAGAACCTGCAAAAGCCGAGAAATCTTCTGCTAAAGCAGTTACTGAGGTCAAACTCAGCACTAGAGCTATAACAAGAAGCATAAAATATGATAAATATGATTTGGTTGGGTTACTCTTTCGCATTAATACCCCTCTGTTGTTACTCCAGAAGAGTAATTGATTATTTAAATGTTTCTATTGGTTGCGAATATGCACAAAAATTCCAGGGAATTTTTGGCATCCTAAAAATCCTTTTTTAATACGACAATTCCACCGGCGTGCTCACCGGTGGTTCTTGACAACGTCTACTTGTCATTTAAGGTGGGATATCATCTATTAGAGTTATGGATTTTTATGATTACGGTCACGAAAGGCTTAAATATGAATTAACAATCGTTAATTTTTATCATGAAGCTGCCTCAGGAGATTGAACTTTGGTATGTCATACCTGTGATACGTAAGGAGTTAGTACTTGTTCTCAAGAAGCATGGGCTCAAACAGAATGATATCGCGGATAGGCTAGGCATAACAAGCCCTGCTGTGTCTCAGTATGTAAAAGACAAGAGGGCTGCGTGCTGCCATGAAGCATTCCAGCAGGACCTCCTAAGATCTGAAATAAACAAGTCTGCTGATAAGATAGCTGCACAGAAAGAACCTAATCCTGCCATAGCGATGAAGGAGCTGAACAGGATATGTCAGATAGTGAAGAAACATAAGATACTCTGTGATATCCACAAAGAGAAAGACCCTTCATTGGGATCCTGCGAAGCATGTAATCATGGTTGATGAGTCTAACGTAGGTATGTACAGTCAGAGGGACAGAAAATGACAATATATCTGGACAATGGTGCGACAACCGCAGTTGACAAGGAAGTTGTAGAAGCCATGCTGCCTTTTTTTAAAGATAAATATGGAAATGCGTCCAGCATGCACCATGCAGGACAGGATGCCCGAAAAGCGGTCGATGATGCAAGACAGAAGATAGCAGATGCTCTTGGAGCAGAAGCAAAGGAGATAATATTCACATCAGGTGGTACGGAGTCCGACAATCTGGCGATCAAGGGTGCTGCCCGTGCCAATAAAGAGAAAGGAAATCACATAATCACAACAAAGATAGAGCATCCTGCAGTCCTCAGCACCTGCAAAAAGCTGGAGAAAGAAGGATTCAGTGTAACATATCTTGATGTAGATCCTGATGGTCTTGTATCTCCAGAATCACTGGAAAAAGCAATAACAGACAAGACCATACTTGTATCAATAATACACGGCAACAATGAGATAGGGACTGTGCAGGATATTGCTGGACTCGGTAAGATATGCAGAGAGAAAGGAGTGCTGTTCCATACAGATGCTGTGCAAAGCTTCACAAAAGTCCCTTTGGATGTATCACTCCTTCCTGTCGATATGATGTCCATATCAGCCCATAAGATACATGGACCTAAGGGCACCGGGGCATTGTATGTGCGTGCAGGGACAAGGCTGAAACCGCTCATGCAGGGAGGCAGCCACGAGTTCAAGATGAGACCAGGAACAGAGAACGTCCCGGGAATAGTAGGGTTTGCCAGAGCAGCCGAGATAGCGCTCGCTGTCGATGTATCTAAGATAACGGAAGTCCGTAATCATGCATTCAAACAGATAATCAAAGAGATAGATAATATCAAGGTCAATGGTCCGCGAGATGAGATGCGACTCTGTAATAACATAAACATATCTTTTGCAAATGTCGAAGGAGAGGCACTTGGAAGCTATCTTGATATCGATGGCATATGTGTCTCTACAGGCAGCGCATGCTCCTCACAGACACTCGAGCCTAGCCATGTGCTACTCGCTATAGGCTTGTCAAAAGAGATTGCCAACGGGACATTAAGAATGACCCTCAGCAAGCACACAACCAAAGAAGAGATAGACAAAGCAGTAGAGTCGCTCAAGAAACATACAGAAAAACTGCGGGCGATAAGTCCCCTGAATACGGTGCTAGAAAATGTACAATGAAACTGTGATGAAACACTTCAAGAACCCTACGAATGCGGGCGACATGGAATGCGTAGATGGCTGTGGCAAAGTCGGTAATCCCTCATGCGGAGATGTGATGATGGTACAGATAAAGGTAGATGATGGTAAGATAACAGATGCGAAGTTCAAGACCTTTGGCTGCTGCGCGGCAATAGCCGCTTCAGATGCTGTCTGCGAGATAGTCAAAGGAAAGACCTTAGAAGAAGCAGCTGCACTGACAAAAGATGATATCGTCAAGTTCCTGGGAGACCTGCCTTGTGTGAAGATCCACTGCTCGATATTAGGTATTGAGGGTCTCCAGAAGGCGATAGAGGATCATAAAGCCAGGACCGCATCAACTGTCTAAGCTTTCTTTATTTTTATACTTTGTTCTGTACCCAATCTAAACATTTATATTATTTCTTAAACCCTTTCAGGACATGGATTGTGTGATGTGCAGATACGGAGAATTGGCCCTCAAAGGGAAGAACAGGGGGTTATTCGAGAGTAGGTTAGTCCATAATATGAAAGACTGCCTCAAGAAGAATAATATCGAATCTGAAGTAGAGAGAGTCAGAGGAAGGATATTTGTGCATACTGATGATGAAGGTGCGTTGGAATGTCTCAAGAGGGTATTTGGCCTTGTATCTTTGAGCCCTGCAGAGATCGTTGAGAATGATGAGCATAAGATCACTGAAAAGGTCATTGATAACGTATCTAGAGTGGATGTCTCTAAGATAAAGACGTTCCGTATAACCACAAGAAGGACCAACAAGAAGTTCAGTAAAAAGTCTGGCGAGATGGATATATTGTTAGGTGATGCAGTAAATGAGAAATTTGGGTTTGGAGTGGATCTTACCACGCCTGACCTGAATATAGGTGTGGAGATACATGATAAGACATATATCTTCCATGAGAAGATTGAGTGTTTCGGAGGTCTGCCTCTGGGAATAACCGGTAAAGTAGCCTGTCTGATCAGGAACGAGAATGACCTGCTGGCTGCCTGGCTCATGATGCGGAGAGGTTGCGAAGCACTACTACTATCTATCTCTGATCCAGATCATTCTTTTCTCGAGAAGTATGATTATGGAGCAAAAATCAGAAAAGAATCAATAGATAATTTAGGCTCTGCAAAAGAAATAATCGACAACAATAAGTGCAAGGCAGTGGTAGTAGGAGATACATTTGAAGATTTTGACCCTGTTAAATATTCAGAGACTGAGACAGCAGTGCTTACACCACTCATAGTATACACTGAAGAGCAGATATCTGAACTGCTCGAGAAGATAAGATGAGCAAATACAAGAACGTGATGATCGTGCTTGGGTGCTCTCCACAGAAGGACGGAAGGCCAAGCAATGACATGATATCACGAGTGAGGAAGGCAGTGAGCCTATACCGGAAGAACAATTACAGTAAAGTCATATTCAGTGGAGGACCGACAAGAGGAGTGCCTGAATCAGTAGTGATGCGGCTCATGGTAGTGAACTACATACCTGATGGTAAGATCATCACAGAGCAGAACTCACGGAGCACAGTGCAGAATGCTGTATTCTGCTGGGAATTGCTCAAGGGAAACAGACCAAAGAGCATAACGATAGTCACGTCAGACCACCATATGCGCCGCACAAAACATATATTCAGGAAGCTGTACAAGCACATGGGATGCACACTCAAGTTCAAGGGATCACCAGACACGTTTGACCCTATTGAGGGAGTATTCTATAGGATGAAGGAGTCCATTGCATTAAGAAAGATGATGCTGTTTGGGGTCAAGTAGTATCAGTTGAAAGTGAGAGTTGGATAGCATGGAGATATTGATCGAAAAATCAGGGATGAAAGAAGACATACTGTTCACCGGCAGTGTCGGACAGCTCCTGTCAAGACTCAAGATAAACCCTGAGACCATCCTTGTCGTGAAAAATGGCACTGTGGTGACAGAAGACGAGAAGCTGAACAATAAAGACACTGTCAAGATACTCAGCGTGATATCTGGTGGATAGAGCAGGTCGAAAATGAAATGCAAAAAATGTAAAGAAAATGCAGTGTTAGCAGACCCTGCATTATGCAAGAAGCATTTTCTCTCTTATTATGAGAAGAAGGTATCTGATACGATCAAGAAATACAAGCTCATCAGCAAAAGCGACAAGGTCTGCGTGGCGACGTCCGGCGGCAAAGATTCTACTGCGGTACTGTATCTTGTGCAAAAATTCTTGAAGCCCAAGAAAGGACAGTTGCAGGCACTGCTTATCGACGAAGGGATAGCAGGGTATAGAGACCATACTGCAAAAGACCTGAAGAAATTCTGTTCTGAAAATGACATAGAGCTTAAAATTGCCTCATTCAAAGGATCGTTCGGTAAGACTCTCGATAAGATACTCAAATCAGGCAGGATCAGACTAAAACCCTGTACAATATGTGGCACGTTGCGAAGGTATCTGTTGAATAAACACGCAAAGGGGTTTGATATCATAGTGACAGGGCATAACCGGGATGATGAATGTCAGGCAGTCATGATGAACCTGCTGCGGCAGCAGACAGAGATACTTGCAAGACTCGGCCCTATGACTGGAATGGCCAAGCGGAAAGGGTTTGTGCAGAGGGTGAAACCCCTGTATTTCTGCAGTGAGAAAGAGACAGCATTGTATGCATTGCTGATGGGATTTGATGTATCCTTCAATGAATGCCCCAATATCATCGATTCATATAGGGCAGATGTCAGGGAGATGCTCAACAATCATGAGTCCCGACATAGCGGCGCCAAACAAGGTATCATAGAATCATTCATCCGCGAATTACCAAAGCTCAAGAAGCAATATTCCGGAAGCGGGCCTGCAATCTGCGTGAAATGTGGTGAACCAAGCTCAGACAAGGTATGTGGGGCATGCAGTCTGGCGGCGCAGATCCGGACCTGTTCCAATACGGTGCGAATATGATAGATATAGTGTTTCCGAACGGCAATGAGAAAGAATTCATCAAGATGGCAGAACGGCTAGGGATAGAAGGATTGATGTTCGTCTATCCTGATACTCAGAACTCACCACACCCTAACCTTCAGGTTGAGGATATAGCAAGTCCTGGTCGACCTACTTTGATACACAAAACATCAGAAGATGTTTTGGTATCAAAACTCAAAGAGTTTTGTGTACCCCGACCTTTAGGTCGGGGAGTAGGTCATATTCATGACATATCCGAATTCCAGAAAGATACTAACCTCAAGATATCTGTGGGGGTCTTGTGTGAGCCGGGCAAAGCCCGTAAGTACAGAGGTAAAGCGACCATAATCATCAAGGCTCCTGAAGAACAGGAGAAGATAAGAAGTGTAATTGAGCAGGACCGACCAGATATACTATATGGGCTAGAGCAAGGGAAGCGGAAGGATTTCCTGCACCACAGGGCATCAGGGCTGAATCATGTTCTTGCAGAGCTGATGGCAAAGAATGGAGTTGCTATGGGGGTCAGCTTCTCAGATATCCTCAGAGCCACTTCCTGGAATCGGGCGGTTTATATAGGCAGGATAAAGCAGAATATAAAGCTCGCCAGAAAGTTTAAATTTGAGGTCAGGATAGGGAGTTTTGGGAAGAGCTGTTGGGGATTGAGACCATCCTATGATGCCAATCCGGCTTTCGAAACATAATCAGTCATTATGATATTCAGAACTCGCCATACCCTGACCTTCAGGTTGGGTATATAGCAAGTTCTGGTCGACCTACTTTGATACACAAAGAATCCTTACAGGTTCTTTGGTACCAAAATCTTTGATTTTGTGTACCCTGACATTTAGGTCGGGGAGTAGGTCATATCCTTTGGTGTTGATGCAATTGAAAAATTTAAAAAATATAGGAATTTCACTTATGCTGTCTGTACTGTTGATAGGTTGCGCTTCTTATGTGGTTGATACAAATCATTCAGATCCGGCTGCACAAGGGCCGCCTAATTTTTCCATATCTGATATAAATAATGAAGAGACTCTTGTCAATAATAATAGTACTGCTGCGCACAGGATATCTTTTGTATTACACAATAAAGAAAGCTCTGAAATCTCCTGCTCTTTTGGACTGAAAATCATCAATTCCACAGAAGAGTACGTAAAAAATATTCCTATCACATCAATCAGCGCAAACAAAAGGAAAAACATATCGATAGTGTTTACCATGCTTCATGGAGATTCAGATATCAGAATTTCCCCCGATTGTATGTATAGCTAGCCAAAACCTTTATATACGACAATTCCCTCAGAGTATCCACTGATGGCTCCTGGCAATAAAAATAGCCAGCGTCTAAGCTCGAGTAAAAAAGAGGTCTAAATGAGCAAAAGAGCAAATCCTGAACTTGTAAAGTACATTGAAAAACATCTTTCTAAAGGTTTTAAGATCAGGAACGTAAAACAGAAGCTTGCTGAAGTCGGACACCCAATAGAGGCTATTGAAGATGCTGTCGAATCTGTGATCCAGACAAAGACACACACAAAAAGAAAGCCAAAGACATTCATGATAGTATATGGAATAATATTGATGGTGGTCATTGCGGCCTTCATAGGATTCATCTGGTTCAAAGCAGGACAGCATGTAGAGTACAAAGAAGCGGTAAAAGAGGCTGAGAAAGAACAATCATCTGCTGACATGACTGATGTTGAGTTATTGAAATTCGCAGCATCAACAGTAAATCTTGAGGGATGTAAGTTCATCGAGAACCATAATATATTATTTGCGTGTAGCGAGAAATATTGGGAACGCGATGATTGTATCTACGAGGCAATATTAGGTGAAGAAGTCGATGAATGTCGTGTTAAGCTTGCAGTGAGCGAAGAGGTCTATAATAAATATTGTGAAGGTATCCTTACAGAGGACGGGTGCAGAACCACCATAGCACTCATAGAAAAGAACGTCAGTATGTGTACTGATGATATGTGTGTGCAGCATTTGGCAATCCAGGAGAAAGATAAGTCAATATGTTCTCATGTATATTCAGAAAAGTCTAAGAAAGAGTGTCTTTTTGCATTTGCAATCGAAACCGGATCTAAAGATGTGTGTGCAGAGTTAGGTCAAGACCGGGAACTATGCGAGCAGCAATTATGGGCTGATGAGGATAGGAAAGAGCACATAATAAGTGAAGTGAATGCGTTCAAAAAGAAGTTCTCTTCAAGAACGGCTACCAAGGATGATCTTGATGCGCTCAGGAGAACATTTTCTAGATTTTATGTCGAGGGTGTGTGTGAAGAATTGACAGGTGATGTCCAAGGATATCCTATGGGTGAATTGTGTATTTTCAATTCGATAGTAGGGACCCTTTTGGACATACCCGAACTCGAAGGGATCCCTGACCATATCCAAGAGCTTGAGCAGGACGAATTCAATAGACACTATGATGATACTATAGGTGCGTGTGATCTGTTATCTGACGGCGAGCTCAATTGGTGCTGTCTCAACACGCAGGACGAAGGGTTTATTAATCGATGTTCTTTT
Source organism: Candidatus Woesearchaeota archaeon (assembly GCA_030591125.1). Classification (GTDB taxonomy): domain Archaea; phylum Nanobdellota; class Nanobdellia; order Woesearchaeales; family UBA11576; genus JABMQF01. Next base: position 9,936 of record JAUVBP010000026.1, read on the forward strand.
TTCATCTCGGAGGATAACCCATGATATGGAAAAAGCTTAAGATGACTATCGGAGATTTTCTTCTTGAAGAATCCGGAAAAACATCAAGGTCTGATCTGATTAAGTTAGGCGTCTTGTCATCTATAGGTGCTATGGCTTCTTTAGGGAATGCAAAACTGGTTTCATCCGCCTGCAATTGTAATATGGGCGACTGGGGCGGCTCGATTATTGGGGTGTATGGAGAGGACGGCCTGTCCGCTCTAGGAAGGCACAGCAATGCTTTTCAGATGGGTAATCTTGTTGAAAGAGAGACTGCCAACTGCTGGAATCGTATAAAGACACGCTATGGATTGGAGGCGGCAGGATGGAGACCTATTGGAGGTTTTGCCGAACTTGACAGGGAGAAAAACATCTTCTCACGGGCAAGGACGTGTAATGGAGGGGATAGTGGAAAGGTTTTTGTGAGGGGTCCTGCCTGGAATCCGAACGGGGACTGGCATGGCTGGAATTGGGAGGGCAGGCTCTGCAAAAAAACCAACTCTCCAACTTCGGTCTTTAACGAGTTTTTCGGCAGTGAACTGA
>JAUVBP010000018.1 GCA_030591125.1 Candidatus Woesearchaeota archaeon
AAAGAACGGAGGAAGTGCATTACATTCAGCTCTGTAAAAATTCTGCAGTAGAAAAGAAAAAGGACAAAAGAATAAGGAACAAAAACTATTGGACTGGCTACCAAGAAACCAAACTGATTGGTCAGGTTACACGACCGTAGGTCACTTCATAGAAGAGATTGACAAAAACCCTGGATTAAGAAGAAAAAGCGCAGTAGACCTGAAGAGAGATACTAAAAGTGGAGGATCGGCATTTTACGCCGCACTAGGAAACTTCTGCAGGATGAAAGCGAATGGTGATGAAAAAAAAAGAGAGGAACTGATGCGATCTGTGATTCCACTTGCAACAAAATATCCTAAATATGACTTTGGTGCGGGCCCTGTTAGATTTGACTCAAAACCTGAAAGAGCAATCGCAATACTTCTGAACAAGTACGGTCTTCTTAAGACTCCTGAAGAAGGTAAAAACCTTCACGTCCCAACTAATGGTAAAAGCAGGCATAACATAAATTTTCTTGTAGGAAACACACTCATCGAGTACCACCCAATCCAATTCTCAGAAAAGACAACAGGCAGGACATTCGAAGATGTTTTCAATAAGAGATGGGAAAACATAACGAATCCGGACTACCAGCAGCACTTGTTCTGGATGATACAAGATATCGATAGCCTATACGCTGTGCTTCAGGATTCTGAAGTCAATCCTTTGATGTGTAAAAGATATCAGGACATGACTGAAGAACAGTTCACTGAAGATATCAACTGGGCGTACAAGAAGGCGGCCGATCACGACCACAAACAGAAGATTAAGAGACAGAAAGCAGAGCTGGACAGCATCTTAAGATTCTCATATGATTTCTTAGAGGAAATATATCCGACTAGAGAAAATCAGGCAGCCAATTCTAACAAAGAACTAACAAAGAAAGCAGCCTAAAAAAAATAAAATATTTCAGATATCTCCTTACCTTATCCTAACAGCCTCAAGGTTCCGAGGCGCAACAGTCTCGATCCTGAACTGTCGATGTATGCTTGATGCCAGATCAAGACACCTTGAATTCTCTCCGTGATTGATTATCACTTTCTTCGGCCTTGGCTGACACTTGGAGACAAAGTTCATCAGTTCACGACGATCAGAATGTCCAGTGATCTCTATCTTGTGCACTTCCATCTGTATGTTCAACACTTCAGGCTTTCCAGAAGAGTCTACACGCATGACTATCTCCTTCTCACCTTCACGGATCCTTTTACCTAAGCTTCCCACAGGCTGATAGCAGGAGAACACGAGTGAATTATGCGGATTATCCGCAAGTGCCTTGAGATACTCGACAGATGGACCGCCCACGAGCATTCCAGATGTAGCTACGATCAGGCAGCTGCCCTGCTCTTCGATGATCTGCTTCCTCTCTTTACCGCTGCCTACTCGTTTAAAGATAGGAGATAAGAATGGATTATTGTCCTTATGGAATATCTGCTTTCGCACTGCAGAGTTCAGGAACTCCGGATACGCAGTATGGATCGCAGTTATGTCCCACACCATACCATCTATGTACACAGGTATGGTCTCAATCTCACCTTTCCGTATCATCTCTTCAATCAACAATATGACTTCCTGCGCTCTTCCGGATCCTAATGTAGGCATCAGGATCTTTCCCTTACGCGCAACAGTATCCTTGATTATCGTCTTCAGCAATTCATCCTGCTCACGGACCGGTGGCATGACATTGTCCTTGCCGCCATAGGTACTCTCAATCATGAGTGTCTCAAGACGCGGAAACTTTGTATCTGCCTGCGCCAACAGCCTTGTCTTTGCATACTTCATATCCGCAGTATACACGAGGTTGTGCAACCCATTGCCGATGTGCAAGTGCACCATCGAACTGCCTAGCATATGCCCTGCATTATACAGGGTGATACGCACATCAGGAGTGATGTCCGTGACCTCCTCAAAATCCAGTGTTATCGTGTGCTTGACCATCTCTTTGACTTCATCAGATGTGAAGATTGGATCTTTTCCCTCTCCTCTCATTATCTTTACCATATCAAGGTGCAATAATGACATTATATCTCTTGTAGGTAATGTACAGTAGACCGGTCCCCTATATCCCATCTTATAGAGCCAGGGCACAAGCCCTGAATGGTCAAGATGCGCATGTGTCACAACCACCGCGTCAAGCTCTTCCATCTTGAACTCTGGTGCCTCGAGATAAGGATATGCTTCCTTGTCTGAAGCAGGGTTTATCCCGCAGTCCAGCAGGATCCTTGACTCAGGAGTCTGCAAAAACAGAGCGGATCTTCCCACCTGGCGTGCTCCACCAAGATATGTCACACGGATCCATTCCTCTTTCTTGCCTCTGATCCACCCGTCGTATATCCTGTGGCCTGTCTTGTCAAGGAACTTCTTCCTATGGTCAGAATTTTCATAGAGTACAGAACGTATGTTCTCGATTATCTTTGATCGTATTGCAGGAGTCCTCTTGATGAGAGGGACCCATAATGTCTTCTCACGTATTCCCCTGAGCAATTCACCCTGCTTGCCGATCACCAGGCCAGGCTTTTCGGCGTGTATTATCACCATCGACCTCTGGGGATCGAATATTATGTCTCCAGGACCTGCTTCATCAGGGATCATCCCCTTTATTGTCTTCTCTGCCTCTTCCATCTCCATGCAGATTGAAGGATCAGGCCTCAGCTCTATCCTTTTCTTGATAGTGTCCACTATCTTCTTTATCATGCCTTTGTTGTCCAGGAAGAATCCTTTGTTTTTTGTGTATAGGACTATGTTAGCTCCCTCAAAAGCCACGTCGTTGACTAGGCGTTCGGGAAGATTTTTCAATATCTCTTTCAGTATTTCAGTCAAAAGACTCACCTTTGTTCAGAATTTTTCAGATTGGTTACCATCTTAAATGCTTTAGATCATATCATCCTATAGATAGATAAAAAAAAATAAGAAGAGGCAGATGCCTAGACTTTTATTCCCGTATCGACCTTCATTGTCAATACTTTCTTCAGACCTGCTTCAGTTATCGTCACGATATCGACCCCGTTCCCTGACGCAGAATCTCTCTGCAGAGCAGCATTCACTGACTTGAGTGCAAGCTCCTTTGTCTCATCCATGCTCATATTCTCCTTGTACAATGTCTCGAGCACACCGTATGCAAAGACACTTCCTGATCCTGATGCCAGATAATCCTCTGCTTCAGAGAGTGACCCATCAGGATATATGTCATATATATGGAATCCTGTCCAGTCCTTTCCTGCAAAGAGGAAATGTGAGATGCCCGGTATCATGCTCGGTTTTCTTATGTTTGAATATACCATCCCTGCAAGAAGGTTTGCTGCTTCCTTGACAGATATACGCGCACCTGTCCTGAGGTTCTTGAGCCTTAGCTCTGCCTTGACAAGCTTTACCAGAAGCTGGACATCAGACACTGTACCTGCAGTAGTAAGGGCCATGTTATCTCCTATGGGAAATACCTTATCAACCCATTTGTTGGCTATCAAATGCCCTGCTGTGGCTCGTTTATCAGCCGCCAGGACCACACCATCTTTGCACTTTATCGCCAGTGTCGTGGTGCCGGTCTTCATAGTATTTGTATCATCTGCCATTAATCACACCTATAATGCGTTAGAACTCATTTTTACCTTATTTAAAGAACTATAGACCCTTTGAACTTCTTGTCATATTTAAAGGTTTCGGAAAGGAAGTAGTTCAGGAGCTGAAAAGCACAGCTGACCATGAAAAAGGTCAGATAAGAAAAATAAAGGTAAAAAGATTATTTCCTTCTCTTCAGGATTGAGAAGACGACTACCGCTCCTGCTGCTATGAGCACAAGGTCTGTGAACAGGATTATCATGAGCCACTTGTTCTCAGCCCAGAAACCCTTCTGGGTATATGTGGTCCTTGGAGTCGCTACAGCTGTTGCCTGCCTTACCTGGGAAGCTGCAGATGTTGATGGCACAGTAGGCTGTGACACGACCTCTACAACTGTCGGCTGCTCTGGTTCCGGTTCTGGCTCAGGTTCTGGCTCTGGATCAGGCTCCTGCACAGCAGATGCACATTCACCTACCTCTACTGTGATGGTATCCTCAAGAGTCCTCTTGCTGTCATAGTAGATTGCCTTGACAAATATGGAATATAGGCCAGGCCTCAATTCATCGAGATCCAGGGTGTCGCTGAAAGTGTATTCATTGTCATCATCATCGATGTCTTCATACATCTCGAACTCAAGCCTCTTGTTGTAGTCAATCTCTGCACCGTCGATTATGAGCTCTATGTCCTCATCCTCCTCTCCGGTATTGATCATGTCAATAGCTAACCTGACACTTCGCGTGCATGTGACTTTAGAAGGTACGATCTCTTTCCGCAGGAATCTTAACTCATGCTTTTCCTTGTCTACATCGACATCAAACTCAAGATGGGCAGTATGGATCGTCCCGTTCTGGTCTTCACCCTCAACATTAAGTGTCAGGATATACGACGCATCAGTCTCAAGCTTGAGAGGTATGTCAAATGAGATAGTGACTGTCTTGTCCCTTCCAGGCCTGACATCAAAGTCATCTGAAGTCTCTTCAAGATCATCGCCATCGTCAACCTCTTCCAGGATCGCTTCAATCTCGATATCCTCTATCTCTCCATTCTCGGTGCCGCTTTCGAAGAGGTTGGATACCTCTATCTTGAGCTCTAGTTTGGAATCAGGTATTATGTCTATAGATCCACCTGCTTCGTTTGCAGACTGCTTGTCATCATCGACTTCAATGATGACATCACTGAACTCCAGCATGTCTGCTGATGCGAGCGTAGATATCATTAGTAGAAATAACGCTGCAATGAAAGATACTGCTATTCGGTTCATCTTAGTGTCCACCCCGTCAGTTATTAATTGACGAATATCATAAAAATCGGTCAACCATTCAATCATCCGATTTTTAGGACCCTCAAAATCACTTTATGATTTTGGGGGCGCCAAAACGCACCGCGTTTTGAGCGTGTCAAAAACGTCTAACAACGTTTTTGTGCATGAGTCATGCTGCACGGGCCATCTGTACCCCCTACAGAATCACCACTTTTTATCACTGATAGACAACAAAAGAATCCCTCAAAATATAAATATCTTGTGTCGTCATACACAGGGTACAACCACATTCCTTTTTAAAGGTTATATATAATCCACTCTTTCTTTCATATACTACGCAAATTCTGCCAGCCCCGCCTAGCGAGCTAACAGGTAAAGGAACAGACAATAACGCAGTTGGGCAAAACGTAGCAGGCAGAGGATCGTCAGCGAGCGCGGTGCTGGCAGAATAAGAAAAAGAAAGATTTGTTCAATAACTCTTACTGAAATATATAGTACATACAGAATCCTTGCCACAGTTAAAACACTTACCGCCTTCTTTTGGCTCACCACCTTCCAGAGGTATGCACCGGGACGTCACACCTGAAATATTTTCCTTGATGTCCTCCTCACAACCGATCTCACCACAGAACTGCGTCTTTATAAGCTTCCGTTCTTCAACTGCTTTCTTGAAATCATCAAGATTATCTACATCTACAATCTTTGATTCCATGTGTAGCCTGGCACTCTCGAACATCCGGTCATGCATTGCAGTCAAGAGTTCTGGTAATGCAGCAGTAAGATCCTCTACCTTGATATACTGCTTCTCACCTGTGTCCCTGACAACTGCAGTGACCTGTCCTGCTTCAAGATCTTTAGGTCCTAGTTCAAGCCGGATAGGCACGCCTTTGAGTTCCCACTCATTGAATTTCCATCCGGGTTTGTATTCATCCCTATCATCCAGTATAGGTTCAAAGTGTGCAAGGGCGTCCTTTATCTCCTGGCACTTGCCAAGGACTGCATCACGGGTATTTTCAAATATGATAGGGACTATCACGACCTTATTAGGTGCAAAGTTGGGCGGAAGCACAAGTCCTTTATTGTCTGAGTGCTGCATCACCGCTGTGCCGATGAGTCGAGTAGATATTCCCCAGCTTGACTGACAAGGTATCTGCGTATTTCCTTCTTTATCCTGGAAGTCCATGCCGAATGCTTTGGCAAATCCTTGACCAAGGTTATGTGATGTTCCACACTGGATTGCCTTGCCATCTGGCATGAATGCCTCTATGGTCAGGGTGTAATCTGCTCCTGCAAACTTCTCTTTTTCAGTCTTCCTTCCATATATGACCGGGACTGCCAAGAGTTTTTCGCAGAGGTCTTTGTATTCGATAAGGAAGAGTTCAACTTCCCTGTCGCAGTCCACATTGTTCTCATACACACAATGACCTTCCTGCCACAGGAACTCTCTGCTACGTAAGAATAGTTTCGTCGCTTCTGTCTCCCACCGTACAACGTTTGCCCACTGATTTATCCTGATAGGGAGATCTCTCCAGCTCCGTAACCATTTTGAATAAGAATCATAGATTATTGTCTCTGACGTCGGCCTTACTGCAAGCCTTTCACCACTATCCTCATCCTTATTGGCTATCCATGCCACTTCAGGATTAAAACCCTCTGCATGGGTCGCTTCTTTGTGAAAGAATGATTCAGGTATGAACAGGGGGAAGTATGCATTCTTGACTCCTCTATACTTCATACGCTTATTGAAGTATGCCTGTATCTGTTCCCATAACGCGAACCCGAGAGGTCTGAGTATATAACAGCCTTTTACTGGAGCATAGTCTGCAAGCTCTGACTTGAGGCAGAGCTGCTGATACCATTCTGCCATGTCTTCTTCTTTCTTGACTGTTATTCCCAGGTTCTTTTCCTTAGCATCTGCCATGTTATCACATCAATCTTAACATCATGTTTTGCCTATAGATTATTTATATCTTTTGCCCTTTTTCTTAGGGACAGGCTTCTTAGGCTTCTTCTTGACATGTTTCTTCGGCGCAACCCTCATCTTTGCAGGCTTCTTCGGTGCAGTCTTCTTCGGTGCAGTCTTCTTCGGCTTTGTTCTGGGCTTTGCTTTCTGTTTAGGTTTAGGCCTTGCCTTATGCTTTACAGACAGCTTCCTGACCGGAGCTTTCTTGACAGCTCCTATCTTATGCTGCACCTTTGTCAAGAGCCCCATCACTGCAAAAGACTCTCTTTTGGTGAGCATCGCCTTTCCGATCACCCGCTTCCATAGCGTCTTCTGTGTCTCTCTCCGTTCAGGGGTCTCCCAGGGAAGATTATTGAACAGTTCATCAAACATGCGCAGGACCTGGTCCTTCTCTTTCTTACCTATCGGCGTGACATGGCTTGAAGAGCTTTTCGCTGCAAGCTCATTGTGCAATGCGTACAACAGCACCGCGACAGAATGTGAGATGTTCAGCGTCGGATATGCAGGGTCCGCAGGTATTGTGGCTATGAAGTCGCACTTCGCTATCTCTTCATTGAACATTCCCGGACCTTCGCGGCCGATCACCAAACCTATCTTCTTCTTTGGGCTGATGCTCTTGATCTTCCCTGCCAGCTCATCCGGAGTCAACGGCGATCTTGAGATGTTATACTCACTACCTATCTTTGCAGTCGTTGCGATAAGGTAATCATAATCATCAATCACAAAGAACTCAGACACTTCTGCATTCTCGAGCACATCCTGTGCATGCTTTGCCCTGTTCCTTGCTTCATCACAGAGATGGTCGCAATGTGGACCTACCAATACCAGCTTATCAAATCCGAAGTTCTTCATCACCCTGGCTATAGCTCCGACATTCCCAGGGATCACCGGTTCAAGAAGTATTATGTGTATCATGGTCAAGAACCCCCTTCAGCCAATACAGGGATCAAAGGAATATCTTTCCTATTTGACTGGTAACCCATTTTATCACAGGCCAGAATAGATTTATTGCCAGCAGGAGCAGTGTTGCGACACTGACCTTTCTCCACCAGAAGTTACCTCGTTCAGATCCTTTGATCTTCTCAAGTGAGACCTGGAGCATCCTTCCTCCATCGACAGGTCCGAGCGGCAACAGGTTTGCGAGACCTATGCCAAGGCTCAAGAGACCTGTTATTGCCATGAGCTCTCCTAACCACATGAGTATCCTATGCAATATCTTATAGTATAATGTCTGGTTGTTCAATTCAGTCTTGGCTTTGGTCGATGCCATTATCCCTATGTATCCTTTATTCGGGTCAGAAGGATTCTCTGCAGTCACTATATTATACACAGTGCCATCTGCAGTCACCGTGACTTCTTCGCCAGGACGCACGTCTTCCATGTTCTTTGTGAATTGGGCGTGGTTAGTGATATCGACACCGTTCACCGAGGTGATCACTACACCACCTTCAAGTCCTGCGTCCATTGCAGGATACCCTTCAGTCACTCCGACCACAGGGACTCCGATCTCTGTAGACATCGAACCTGCGACAGGATCGAATGCATACGTAAGTAGGAACAGACAGAGCAATGCCAGCAGCACATTGGAAAAAGGACCTGCTGCATATACTGAATACTGCGTCGTGTCTGATGATTTTCTCAGCTTCTTCTCTTCAGGCTCGACAAATGCGCCCATGAGCGGCCCCATGAAGAATATGCCTGATGACTTGACAGGGATCTTATGCGCTCTTGCGACGACTCCGTGCGAGAACTCGTGCACGAGTATGACCAGGAACAATGCTATCCATCCTGTTATCAGAGGGATCATTATCGGACTGCCAGGGATCTTCACCCCGGGAATGACCAGGCTGACAGCTGAAGTTGCTGTCGGGACCATAAGGAGATTGAATATATTTTTCAGGAGATAATATACTATCAATACGAGTCCACTATACCCCACACCTATACCTATATAGCCCAGGAGCTTGACGACCTCTGCATGCTTCACACCTATCTTATCCATCAGCTTGATGCCAATCTTAGTCCTATACATGGCAAGGAAGAAATTTGGCCTATCAAACTTCTTCCTGAAGATATAGACCAATAATATGATAGTGGAATAGAATAAGATGACCCAGCGGTAGTCTTGGAAAAATCCCATTTTATCAAGTCACTTCTTTTTTGATGCTATTAAAATATTTAACTATTTGGATTATGATGTTTACTTCTTTCTCTTAGGCTTCAGGGCTTTAGTCCCGCACTTCCTGCAGCTTACCTTGCCCGCAATCACTTTCAGGTTCGGAGCCCGGACCTTTGACTTGCACCTTCTGCATACAAAGATGTTTGCGAATTTCCTTGCTACAGCCTCATCGAATTTTGCCATTTCCCTTCACTCCTTAATCAGCGCCTTTGACCTGCTTCATGACCTTCTCATCAAGCACGATCCAGTATAGGATCTCTGCACCTTCTGCAATCTTGTCCTTGAGCTCATCTTCGATCTTCAGGTCAAATGTCTCATAGGTCTCTACATCCATGACATTTGCCATGTCACCTGCTATTGAGAGCACCTGTGCGCTCTTCTTCCCTACGATTGGAACATCAACATGATCATGTCCTGGAAGGACCAGGTTCCTTTTCTTACCATCAAGCAACCCTACAGCCATCAGGTTCACTTTCGCGTGACCGTGTTTTCCCGGTCTTGAGGTCGCTGTACTGACTATTTTACACGCTACGCCATCGACTACGATATACGAGCCTTTTTGTAGGGTGCCTACACTTGCTTTCTTGGTTTCTCCCTTAACTTCCATAAATACCACTTATACTTATATTTTAGGTGATTTAGAACCTATAATGCCTCTTTCTAAGGATGTTTATAAATATTTTGGTGTATTGTATAATTATAACTATAATTAGATGTGTATCTCACAACCACCCAAATAACCTATCCCTGGTGCTCTTCAGCTTCTTCACACACTCCTGCTTCTTCACTGCCCTATCCCTATACGCCGCCTTTGCCTTCACCCTTGCGACCACCCTTGTCAGGTCTTTCTCTATCTGGGGGCCATCTTCAAACACTTTCTCCAGCCGTTTGAACTTCTTGTCATGATAATAAGTCCTGGCTCCGGACTTGAAGAATTTCCTCTGCTTGTGCAGCATCTCATGGAACATTATGTATTCCAGATACACAGTATCTTCCACTTCCTTGAACACGCTGCTGATCGTGATCTTGTCACACTTGAAATCATAGCTGCCGAACGTAGTTGTAGCAAATTTCCCCCACACCAAATTAGGCATCTCAACAAGTCCTAAGAAATATCTTTCATTCACACGATCAAAACACTCTTGAAGTTCAGGGTCTACTTTATCCTTAGGCACTGCGATGTGCAGGTTCTTCACAAAGCTGTTGTACAGATCGACATACATGGATGCGCTCTTCTTCTTGAACAGTTTCAACAACAGCTCCTGCATCAGTCCCATCTGTATCTCTGGTGATATCGGAAACCATGAACGCGACATCTTGAACTCAAGCAGTGGGCCTTTCATGGACACATAAGCACCATAATCTTTAAGGCGTCCAGAGTACGTCACCACAAAAGTATAGTTTGCTTGAGAATTAGGGAACAACAACCCGTACGCTTTCTCTGCGAGGTTCTGGCATTCCATTTTATCTGTTAGTGTACACACCCCTAATCTGTGCTGACTTCATATCTCAATATCGCAGCGATCTTTCCGAGGTCACGCAGCTGCACACCCTCACGGGTGTCGACTGAGATTATCCTGACTTCAGTGCCGCCTTTCTTTGCCTCTTCCTCCAAGGCCTCAAGCTCATCCTCGTCCATACTTTCAGACAACAGCAACACGTCAACCGCACCCATCTCAAGCACTTTCTTGACATGCTTCTCACCATAGCTGACCATTCCTGGCTTCTTTGCAAGGTATTTGAGGAACTTATTCACTATCTTCTTCTCTGCTGCAACGTCTTCTGCAGCTAATATGTCTTGACTCTTCTCCAGAAGTTCCTGAAGTCCGAACTCTTCAGTGTATGACAGGTCTTTTGTACCTATGATCTTCTTCTTCAGGTCACCTGTCAGATAATCATGTCCGATGAAATCATTGATCGTGACCCCGGGTCCACCGATGATTATGCCTTTCAACCCTTCAAGGTTCAGGAACTCTTCTTTCATGTAATCTGCGACTTTCTTATAATGATCTTTGATGGCACCCTCACGGAGTCGCGCAAACCTTGCTGCTGACTGTCCTCCAGCCCTCATCTTTCCCGGGACTTCAGAATGTGTCTTCCGGGTCGGCACTATAGCTTTTCCTTTCAGCAACGCAAGCATAGCATCTCTCCTGTCCAACACCACAAGACCATATACTTCATTTGAGTCCAGCAGTTCCCGTAATGGTTCTATGACAAATTCTTTGTCACATCTGTAAGTCCGGAACTTCAACGGCACTGGAGGTTCTATGCTCCAGACCTGCATATCTTCCTGCCCTGCTTTCTCTGCGACATTCCCTGCGAACACGGCAAGCCCATTCGGGGGGGTCCTTTTGAACAGGCGAAGGTGCTGGATCATCCTCTCCAATGCACCTATGACATTCTCCCTTGTCTGCTTGCTCTTGATGTTGGAGGCAGTCCCCTGCTCCTGGGAGAGATGGCTCATGATCAGGTTGAGGTCATACCCTGAAGGTATGTACACACTCACAAGCTCGGTATGCCTACCTCGATGCTTGCTTATCTCTTTCACGAACTTCTTGAGGTGATACCTCTGACTCTCATCCATCTGTACCATGGCCAAGAAGAGAAAAGGGTGGTATATAAATTGTTAGCAGGAGCTGTATAAAAGCCAGTGACGCC
>JAUVBP010000216.1 GCA_030591125.1 Candidatus Woesearchaeota archaeon
AACAATGACCTCAAGCGACTTCTTGAGCTGCAGTGCCTTCGCAGGCTCTGTCGTATCCGCACTGGTCTTTGCCTTATTGATATGCGTTCCCGCTGAAGCGCTGACTTGTTCACCAAGTGCGGTGTTGATCGCGATGATATCATGCCCTATCTTGGCCTCAAGAGCACGTATCCTATCAGGGTCTACAGAATCAAGAGTTGCAGCAGCACGGATCTCTTCCGCATCCGCATCAGGCACTACGTCAGGATGGATCGAAGACAGCGTCATTGCTGCCTCGCCTTGCACCTTAAGGCTGTACTCGAAGGTCTTCTCTGCACCCCATATGTCACACATCTCTCTCGTACCATATCTCTGGACGAGAAGTGAAGTAGAATCAGCAACAGGGTCTACCCCTCTCACTTTTGGTTTAGTCCGTTCCATGGTATCGCCTCTAACTTTTTATCAGGATAGAAGGAATGTCATATTTAACCCTTGCTTTTTGAGGACCATATGTTTCGTCCCAACTTCATAATGACATAAGTTATTTATAGGAACAATAAGCCAATCAACATATTCTAGTATCAGGGCAATACAAAAAAATAGTTTGGTGATTATGACCAGAAAAAAGAGCAGGATAATCGATAGTTCTTACTCATTCTTATACACAAATTTGGCTTATTTGCAAAGAGAATTGTTCAGGATACCACGAGGTGTTGAGTGTGACAGAAGAAGATAAGCGACAAGAGAAGACTGAAGATTATGAAGACAGAGAAGCAAAAGCCGTCGCTGATGGGAAGAGCAGCATGAGCAAGGAATTATTCTCAAGGAAAGTCGGAAAGGGAAGCCTTTTCGCAGAAGTCAGGGAGAACAATTTCGCTTATCCTGAGCGTTACATGCTCAGAGCGATTGATGGCGTAGGGACAAAGCTGTTTCTTAGCCAATGGCTTGACAGGTATGACACGATAGGTCAGGATCTGGTAGCGATGAATGTCAATGACCTTGCGACATTTGGAGAAGTCGAACTGGACACCCTGGACGTATACTTCGCAGTCCAGGCAGCGATAGAGAATGAGAAGATGGGTCCGATAGTGAAAGGGATTGACACTGCACTGCGGCAGTGCGTCCCTCTGTCCAGCATGCCTGACATCCATGTCAACTACGGAAAGCTCGAGACAGCGAGCCTTGATGAGATGATAACAGGTCCTGTTCCCGGATATGGGTATGACATCTCAGGTACTGTGACTGCATTCATACGTAAAGATAAGATGCCTGATTTCAACCCTGAATCAGGCGACGTGATTGTAGGATTCGCTTCATCCGGACTGCACAGCAATGGCTTCACCGCAGCAAGACATATGCTCTTGCATCCCGATGTAGAGCCGAGAGAAGAATGGAAATCTGAATACACAGGAAGGTTCAGGCTTGAGGATAAGGCATCTTGCGGCACCACACTGGGAGAAGCCCTGCTCACACCCACATAGCTCTACTTCAATACAGCACACAGGGTGGCACGAGAGATTCCTGGAACATACGGAGTGAACATCACAGGCTACGGGCTCAAGAACTTCAACAGGTTCGGTGAAGGGATAAGCTACATGATGACTCATGCTATGGAACCTCATAATATACATATCCTCGTCATGAGAGAAGGTGGCTATGACGTGAAGAAAGCATACACCAAGATGAACATGGGAATGGGATTCGCGATGATAGTGAAGAATTACGATGATGCTTCAAGAGTCATAAAGATGGCATCAGAAGATGGTCACCGCGCAAAGGTTGTCGGTCATGTAGAGACAAGCGATGAACAGACACCATCTGTTATCCTTGACAGCAAGCTACACGCACTTGACATGAAGGTCCAGGAGACATTCACAGGATATGACTGAGGTGCCAGGATGACAGCAGAAGACAGAGCAAGAAGGATAGAAGTCAGGTACAAAGAAGGCATAGACTCACGTGGAAATGTCATAGCAGATAAGATACGGTCATTGATGGATGAGGGCGCGATAAGGAAAGTCGATCTGGAGTCAGTAGAAGTGATTGATGCATATTCTATAGACCGGTTCCTGCTGGACAGGGATCTCTGTGAACTGCCAGACCTGCTGAGCGATGAGGTGACTCAAGAGACAAGATATTCATTCACTGGCAACGCAGACTATGTTCTTGAGATAGGACGCAAACCTGGCGTGACAGATGATGTGGCAAAGACAGTCAAGCGAGGTATCGAAGATAGGTGTGACCTGAAGTTCAACGACCAGGAAAGCACACATTCATCGCAAGTATTGCTATTGAGCGGTGCGCTTGATCCTGAGACAGTACAGCAGATAGGTGAGGCGCTCGCAAATCCCCTGATACAGAACATATCCTTCTATAAGGCAGGTGAACAAGACATGAGGGAACCTTACATCCCACGTGTTGTATTAGATGGTGAACCCGAAGCATCCATAGTCCCTCTGAGTGACATGAGAGAAGACATACTGAAATCTGTCGCAAAGAAAGGGATCATCGACCCGAAGACAGGAACACACAGGGGGCCGCTTGCATTGGACATAGATGACATGCTCCCTATGACGATAATAAGAGACTATTTTGAGAATGAAGGCCGCGACCCTACAGACGTAGAGCTTGAGTGTCTTGCCC
>JAUVBP010000101.1 GCA_030591125.1 Candidatus Woesearchaeota archaeon
CGGGCGAGAATCAAGGATGTTGATACGCTCAAAAGCAGATTGAAAGGGTTAGGTGCTAAATTCATAAATACCGAGAAGCAGATAGACAAGATATTCGGCCACCCTATGTTCTTGGATTCTGAAAATATGATCATTGAAGGAGGCCTGTCAGCCAGGATAAGGGTCGTTGATGACAGAATACGACTGGAGTTCAAGGAGATCAACAGGCAGAGCGGTGGAATGGAAGTGACATCGGAATTGAGCAATATAGAGATAGGCCTTAATTTCTTGAAGAAACTTAAATTCGAAGAGGCATTTACAGTCTCTAAATCCAGAGATTCATATTCTCATAATGGTCTCACAATATGTTTAGATGACGTCGATAGATTGGGGAGATTCATAGAGATCGAGAAAATCCTTGACTATCCTGATGACAAGGAGAAAGCAAAAGATGAATGTCTTGCATTATTGCAAATGTTAGATCCTGGCTCACAAGTGACCACCAAGAAATACGGCGATATGATGCAAGAAATAATCAATAAGAGTAAAAAATAAAATTATTCCCCTTCAAATTCACAAAGCGTGAACATCTTGTATCCTGCATCCTTGACTTTCTTCTGCCCACCTACTTCAGGGAGATCGACTATGAATGCCATCTCTATGATGTCACCGCCGAGTTTCTCTATAAGGGTCGCTGCTGCAAGGCAGGTGCCCCCTGTGGCAAGGAGATCATCTACAACAAGGACTTTATCGCCTTTGCTTATCGAATCGATGTGCATCTCTATCTTGTCAGTCCCGTACTCAAGCTCATACTCATGTTGCACAGTCTTGTGCGGAAGCTTGCCAGCTTTCCGTATCGGGACAAAGCCTTTGCCTAACTGGTGGGCCAGTGCTCCTCCGAGTATGAATCCTCTTGCCTCAAGCCCGACGATGACATCTATGTCAACACCAGTGTAACGTTGGACGAGTTCATCTATCACCTTACGGAAACCCTGTGCATCCTGGAGCAGAGTCGTTATGTCGCGGAACATTATCCCCTGTTTAGGAAAATGCGGTATTGTCCTTATCTTAGATTTTATAGAGTCCATATCATCCACCTTCTTCATCAACTTCTGTCTAATGCTGCTATCATCATCTTTATTTTTTCTATGGGCATACCTTTGATGTTGAGCCGGCATCCTTCGACAGCTCCTACAAAACTCTCAAATTCAGGATCGTCGATGTTATATGCTCCAGCCTTACCTTTGTACTGTCCTGAATCTATATAATTCCTCAATACCTCTTCAGGCACAGTATTCAACGTGACTCTTGACACTTCCATGTCCTGCATGATCTCTCCTGTGGCAGTGTTGATCACACATATCCCGCTGAAGACCTCATGCGTCTTTCCCATCAATCTTTTAAGCATAGCCTCTGCAGCCGTGTCATCTTTCTGCTGCCCTATCTGTTCACCTTCAAAATATACCAGGGTGTCAGCTCCGACGACTATAGAATCCTGATGACGCTCTGCAACTGCCTTGGCTTTCAGCTTAGCCAATTCCATCACAAGATCCTTGACATCCTCTTTCTTTACAGCTTCCTCATCAACATGACTTACATCGACAATGATATCATATCCCTGCTGTTCTAATACTTCTTTTCTCCTTGGAGATTTAGATGCTAAGACTATATCCATATTTTCACCACCTACTTCACCTTCGGTATGACATCCATGAGAAGGCTCGTGACCTTCTTCACGTTCTTACCGAATATCTCAAGTATAGCATCCCAGGTCACAGGTTCCTCATCCTCTTTCCAGCAATCGTAATCAGTGCTCATGGCGACAGCTGCGTAAGGGATGCCTGCTTCGTTTGCCAGGATGGCTTCAGGTGCGATGGACATGTTGATTATGTCAGCACCCCAAGCACGGAACATCTTGCTCTCAGCTATCGTCGAGAACCGCGGACCTTCAATCGTGACCACAGTCCCTTTCTTGTGATGTGTCAGTCCAAGAGATTCAGCTGAACTGTTCAGGAGAGAGCGCAGGTCTCTGTTGAATGGAGTCGCCATAGGAGTATGTATTGGCTTGCCAGGCTCAAACTTCTCGTGGAATGTGAACTTGCGGAGACGGGTGAAGTCGATGAACTGGTCGACAATCACCAGGTGCCCCCTGTCAATCTCTTCCTTCAGACTTCCCACCGCAGTTGTCGCTAATATATGCGTGCACCCTGCTGCTTTCAATGCCTGTATGTTTGCACGATAGTTGACCTGTGTAGGAGGTATAGTATGCTCCCTTCCATGCCTTGCGATGAGGACAACATCGACACCTTTGATCTTCCCAGTCTTCAATGGAGAAGAAGGAGTTCCATAAGGTGTAGTGACCTCTGTATCTTTAGGATCTTCAAGAATATCAGGATTGTCCAATCCAGAACCGCCGATAATGCCTATCTTTACCAAGTTACCACCCCGTTTGTAATGATATATATGATGATAGACGTCTTGATTAGATTCTTGTTTAAAAACCTTACTAATAGCGTAGTATTTCGTCACAAAACCGGTACGACATACACTACATAAAACATATAAACTATGATTGAACAATAGTATAATAGTATAATATAGATTCTTGGGCGAAGTGAAGACAGTGATGAAAAAAATAACAAAGACATCCCCTATCGGCGATTACATACGTGACATAGAGGATACGTATCACGTGACACTACCTCAGGGGCATGTAGGCATGAATATAGTATACGCATTCTGTGCAGCGTACGCCAATAAACCCGCACCTAAAGTCAACCCTTCTCCAAACCACAAGAAGACCGTTGTCACGAGCATGCACACAAGGCTCAGACAGCTCTGGCTCGGACTCAGGTTCTCAAAGTATGATGTAGAGAATGAGCTCCCTACTGATCCTTACATGAACCCGACCGAAGTCAATCTGGAGGGCACTATAGAGCTGCTCAGAGAGACCCATGGTAAACATTTCTTCTCAGACATCAGGGATGCGGCAGTAGAAGCATCTGATGAATACTACAACAATGCGAAACTCCCATACTCAGACTCATGGCGCATATATGATCTCATGCACAATAAATTGCTGCAGAAGATAGTGCGCACATCAAGCGATCTCGAAAAAGAGATAGATGCCTGATAGAGGACTACACGATGACAGCCAGTTCAACAGATCTAGAAGAGAGGATCAAAGTCGTTGATACGAACGTATTCCTCACAAACCCTGAGAATGCATTCGAGTCATTCAGACCGACAAAGCCAGGCAGAAAGAATGTGATGGTCATACCTACAGGAGTGCTAGGAGAGCTTGACAAGTTCAAGGATGAGAGAGACACTGAGCGAGGAAGGAATGCAAGAGCCACTGTCAGGCTCATAGATGATTACAAAAAGAAATATGGTGGAAACCTCTTCAATGGAATACCTGTATCCGATAATTATACTATACGAGGGACATTCCTTGAAGATGATAACAGCTATCCTCACATAAGTAAACTAGGCATAAGCCCTGTCGATAGAGATATAATAAAACTCTGTCTCAGGTTCAGAGATGCAGGTACTGATACAGAACTGGTCACACAGGATGGTATAGTCAGACATATAGCAGATGCTGTAGGCCTGAAACATAATGATTGGAGAGCTGAACGAGTAATCCAATCAGAGGATGAGATAAATGCCGGTTGGTATAAGGCAGAAGTGGATGATGACATCGTCAAAGAATTCCTCCAAGGAGGCGTGCCACTTGAGCGACTTGAGAATATGCCCATATTTAGACCAAATCTATGCGCAGACAACGAATTCATTCCTGTGCAAGACATTGAACTGAATGATATCGACAACCAGACATAATTCTATTTCACACATCCAGAGCATATCGATAAGAAAGATAAACAGAACAGATGGCTTGTGGGCGTATATGATCAGGAAAAAGGCGCAGTAATGAAACTAAATGATTATGCAATACCTAAAACATTCCCTAATACGAATGAAGCATTCAGGCCGCGTAACATACAGCAGCGGCTTGCACTTGATTCATTATTCAACCCTGATCTTAAGTATGTCACACTCTTAGGATATGCAGGTACAGGAAAGACATTTGTCGCTATCGCCGCAGCACTGATGCAGGCAGCACAGGACTCTGAGATAAACCGGTATCAAAAAGTGATGATTGCCAGACCACTTGTAGGTGCACACCAGACAATGGGATTCCTCAAGGGAGATATGGATGCAAAGCTCTCTCCCTGGATGCAGCCAATCTATGATAACATATCACTCCTTACAGGGATACCAGGAGATATGGTCGAGGAGTCACTCAGCCACCTGAATGTCGAGGTCACTTCCCTTGAGCACATAAGAGGAAGGTCACTTGCAATGCCTTCCATAGTCATCATAGATGAATCACAGAACCTTTCAGGACATGAGACAAAGACCATATTGACCCGTGCAGGAGATTATACAAAGTTTGTCTTCACAGGAGATCCATACCAGATAGATAATCATCATGTGAATGTATTGAACTGTGGTCTTATCTACGCAGCCCAGAGGATGGATGACCTTTATTATACCTCTACAATAGGGCTGAATATCGGTGAGAGAAGCATATTGTCAAGGGATGCTGCGCAGAGGTTATAGATATAATCTTTATTTTTTAAACTATATTCTTTGACCATATCATGGGCCAATGAGGGAATAATAAGCACTCAAAGCTTAGACTTAACAGCCTTATCAGAGATGATAGCAGAATTTCCTGAAGGATCTTCTATGACCAGCTTCACCTTCTCCTGTCCGAACAGCACCCTATTGATCTTCTTGACCATGTTCTTGGCCTTCTTCTTGATCGTCTCATCCTCTTCCTCATCACGGATGCGTTCCACCTGATCCTTGAATTTCTGGATGACACCTTCTACATTTGAGACAAAACCCTCTGCTGCAGGACCTGGTTCAATCGCGCCTATCCGTGGAATCTTTATGGTACCTTCCGAAGAACGTACGACACGGACCTTGAGGTCATCTTCAGTCTCTACATCAAGAGAGTATCTGGCTGCAGGTTTCCGTTCTGCACACTC
>JAUVBP010000027.1 GCA_030591125.1 Candidatus Woesearchaeota archaeon
ATGGTCTGCCCAACGCTCAGCTATCTTGGATATCTTACTGAGGTCATCATACTCTTCCCGCTCAAGTTCGATAACAATAGAATCAGTCTCCTTGAATAACCTGTTGATCTCCTCAATGAAAAGGACACAGTTAGACATCAGCTTATGCAGCTGCTTGACGAGTTTCGCCCTTGCTTTCTCAGGATTGTTCCTATACCTGAGGTTGACCTTATTGATTTTCTTCTCAGTCACCTTCAACATACGCTTCCTGGCTTTCTTGTAGATCTTCTGATCAGCCTTGAGAGCCTTGCTCAGCTTGTAGGCTTTCTTTAGCTTATTGCCCACATCAAGAGCGCTGGAGACATTGTTGACTTCTGACATAAGGAGAATCAGGGTTGTACGGTTTAAATATGTTTCGCTGGAAGATACCGTACAACCTGTGTGTCGCTATATCACTCCCAACAACTCTGCATGCACCTTATCCGTCATGAACAACTCCCTTGCCAGATCCTCTATTATGTAATAGACGTTCTTCTCCTTTATCTTGAACTTCTCATCAGTGCGTTCCAGAAACTCGTCCACTTCCTTCAGGTCTTTGAAGACAGTCTCCACAAGGAAATCATACCCGTTGTTTATCTTATAGACAGAGTTCACATTCGAATGCTTTGTAAGATAGTCCTTCATCGCATCCCGCTCTTCCTTCTTCACCTTGAACACCATCTGCGCCCTGCAGTTGAACCCAAGGAGCGTGAAGTTCAACAGACATGTGAATCGCTTTATGAGCTCATCCCTATTGTGCTTGAGCCGATCAAAGATTGTCGAGACAGGCATGTTGATCTTCCTGCTTATCTCAGTCAATGGCTGCCTGCCATCCTTCCTGAGCTGCATGATGAGCTCCATATGTTTCTTATTGTGCCTGAACATCGTATCGCCCTCCACCCTTTTTCCGGGTATATTGTATAATGTCCGGAAAGACCTTATACTTTATCTATAAGGTATATATACTACCTTAAACTATATATTCTGGAAAAACTTAAATAGTCTGACGACCATAGATATATGTGGATATGTGTGATGAATCCAGGGTGATACCATGAGACGTAAAGTGATAAAACTAGCCAACAATACGCTAGTCATGTCCCTGCCCGCTGCATGGGTCAAGAAAGTAGGACTCGTGAAAGGCGACCAGATATGCGTAGATGAGTCTGGCGACGCACTTCTGGTATCCACAACAGGATCAGGCAAGTCAGGCCGCTTTGTCCTGGACTGTGACAAGATAAATTTCGACAAGAACATTCTCCCATACCTCTATCAGAAAGGATATGATGAAGTTGAGATTGTAAACATAGATAACAAGTCGTTCTCAGATGCCAAAGAGAAAGTGAGCGACCTGATGGGATTCGAGTTCATAGATCATGGCGAGAGAAGGTGCGTAATCAAATCAGTATCACGCGAGATGGATTCTGAATTTGACAATCTTCTGAGAAGAACATTCCTCATAACTCTTGAAATGTCACGCAACCTGCTTGATGCTGTAGAGAAAAAAGAGCTGTCACGCATGCAAGAGATACGGAATCTTGAGAAGACCACAAACACATTCACAGACTTCTGCAAGAGAATAATCAGCAAAGGAGGCTACAATGATCCTGAGAACACCATCTATATGTATGTGGTGGTGCGTGACCTTGAGAAAGTCGCTGATGGGTACAAACGGATATGTGATGTGTTCATACATAAAAAGAGAAAGATAATACTGTCTAAGAAAACACTAGATATTATCAAACAGGCCAATGAGCTCTTTGAAATGTTCTATACCCTGTTCTACAAGTTTGACCCTGCGTTGCTTGCCAAGCTCAAATCTGAAGGGAAAAAAGTGAAAGCAGATGCTGAAACACTACTCAAAAGATGCTCTCATGAAGATGCATTGATAGCGAGCAACATACTTTTTGTCGTCATGACAACATACGATCTTATCGGACCGTATATGATATTAAAATTTGACAAGATACAATGATAGCTGTGTGTTGACTTGAGTCATTCCAAATCATAATTCTCATTTACGCTTCCAAGATATCTCTGTATGCGCCTTAACCTCCTATATGTAGGGGAATCACGCTTCACTTTCGCAACATATTCTTCGCTCCCAGGGATGCCTCGTCCATATATCTCAATATCCTCTCTCGACAACCTCACAAGATGTCTGCGCACTATCCTGCGGACCACATCAGCGATCTCTTCTTTGACATCCACCTTGCCTGTCATGTCCGTACACCCTCTTCAATCTCCAGGAGCGACTCTATGCCTCTTCTGAACAAGGAATACTGCTTGACATCTGTGGAATCGATGGTACCGACATATTCATCCTGAAGCCTGTTCGCAGAATGCAACGCGTTACGCAGATACGCACGTCTTATCTTCCTGTTGAGTGTCGATTCGTATGATGCACAGAAATAAGACACTGTCCTTATCAGGTCTGCGTTGAGTTTCCTGAACTTGAACTCATCGACAGGTGGAATCGGTACAGATCCAAAAGAGCTCATCTGACCATGATATACTTCAATCATGCTCTCACGGGCAAGGTCTCCTACAGCATCGTTCTTGAAATAGCACCCTATCTCCAAAAGTTTCGACAAGTCATCCTCTGGCCGTACAGCACCCTTGAGCTGGAAGTCTATCGCAGTTATCCTCCCCTCAGGACTTATGTTCCAGTTCTTGCCATGCGCATCCTTGTCAAATACAGCAGGTGAATCCCAGATAGCATCTATAGGAGTCTTGCAGGCATCAAGAAGCATAGAGAATGCAGGATCATAATCTCCTGATGGTCTCCCTTCGGCCGCCAGCATCGCCTTGGCTTCGTCGAGCCTCTGCCTGAAATGCAACCTCTCCTCCCTCGGCTCTGCATCATTACGCATCATGCTGTGGATGGCTGCCAGAAACCTCACTGCAGATTCCAGAGCACACATGTCTTTTGTGTCCTCTACGTGCTCAAGTAATGTCCTTCCACGCTCATATAATGATACCAAAGAATACTTGCCATTCTTTGTAGTGCTTATGCTCCTTGCTATCGCAAAATTATCATATATGCCTTCTGAAGCGATCCAGCTTCCAAGGACCTCGTGAGCCTCATGCGTAGTCCTTAGTTCATCCTCAAGAAGCTGCCGGTCATCAGATACCTTTATCACAAATACATTCTCCAATACATCAGACTCATTGAGCTTATAGACCTCTGCATCACCGATCTGCTCCAGTGAGATGTCCCCTCTCTCTTTGGCCTCTGCACGCACCAGCTTGAGCACCCTCTTCCACTGGTCCATCGCAATATCCTTCTTTCCCATGGACTCCAAGGCCCGCCCGTATAATATGTTCATGTCTATATCCTTCGGCAGATGACCTAACGCTTCCTGCCAGTACCGCATCGCGTTGTCGTAGAAACCATCGTATTGCCACCTCAATGCGAACTGGATCGCGAGCTTGTATGGCTCCTCTTTCCTGTGCTGCATACGATGGACAGATTCTGCCAAGCTAAGTCCTGCCCTGTGGAATATGCCCGTATCAAACGGCTCCTGCATAATCGCGATCACCTCTTCGTACTTGTCGAATGCAGACTCTATCTTTCCCTCAAGAAGGTCAAGTTCAGCCACACTCTTCAGATATTCCCCTTCGATATAGATATCCTTCAACTTCGCTTCCAACCTACGATGCCTCGGCACATCCGCTGCCTTTGATGGTCCGAAGAAACCTGCCAGCCCGACACGGACAATCTTAGGAAAATCCTTGACAGGATGCCTGAAGTAGCTGGCCAATGAGACTAAAGATCGGGTAATGCCTGCACCTGCCAGGGTACCATAACCTAAAACAAATGCGTTTGTCTGGATGGACTCAATAGCAAAAGAATCAAGTTCCAGTGCACCCATCAATGCGCCGCCTACGACAGCGCCTGCTAGAGTGACAACTCCTTTGTTGTTCTTCAGGAATCTACGCCCCCTGCTAATATCCCCACCCATTAGTAGTCAATAAAGTGTCCACATTATTTAAAATTTACCTTAATCTGATATGTCAGACCCCAGAAAACCTTAAATACACAACACGAGACCTGCTTTACATGATAAAAAACCTGCTCGGCAAGAAGGAGAAGACAAAGAAGCACGGATCTAAAGTACCTATGAAAGAAGAGTCTGCAAAGACCGTCTCGGCACAAAGGTTCAATGACATGATAGGATATTATACCGATGAGCTCAAGTCAAGGCTGAAAGAGATCCATAGGCTCAAAGAAGATAATGAGATGCTGATCAAGACATCCCTCAAGAGTTCTGCGCGTTCTGATGAATTCAGGGAGCACGTAAGTAAACTGCAGGAAGAAGTGCGCAAACTGCATGAACGCGTACAAGAGAATAAGAAGTAAAGTATCTGTTTAGCTTAACCCTATCAGCACTGCCACGCTGCTAGAGCGCATAGGGGCATGCTAACCAAATATCAGCAACACCGTGCTTGCGCAACATACACATATCCTGTCGAAGTGCAGCCACAAAACCGCCATCATCCCTAAGGACACGCAAAGAGCGGTGGCGGTGCTGACCATAATAGCTAAACAAATAAGAAATTAAAAAATTCATATGCTGCTCTTCAACATCTTTTCTGTCGCATGTATCGCAAAGCCTATCGCAAATACGTTCAATGCTATCAATGCAGTATAGAACACCATGTAACCGAAGCTCGTATTGTGTATCAGGAATATTGCCACGAGGTCTCCCAGGATAGCACCTCCTGAATACAACAGGAGAGGTCTGGTCCTGAAGTAATAATGGAATTCCCTGTCCTCCTTTGTCCTGCCACCCAAGAATACTATGTTAGCGATGACTGTGAACGCAGCCACCATTATGGCTATTACAGAGAACACATCACGCAGTATCAATGACGCATCAGGCACGTCCTGGAGCAGATGGAGGTTGACTGATGCAAAGACCTCAACCACTATCACGACTATGAGTGCCAATAAGTAAGTCAGCAGAAGTTTAGGTACACCTACTTTATTCACATGCTTCCGCATCAGCTCCCGTTCTCTTTTCAGGATCATCTTTTACTTCCGGGTCCCGACAATGAACCCCTGGGTCGTGTGGGGAAGCCCTGTATAACTCACATGGGTCATGTATATTTTCTTACGCACAGTCCCGCCATCAGTAGCGCATTCAAACGTATATATCTCTTTTGTATTAGGCTTCACTGTATGTGACTGCTCACCTTCGCAGCCTTCAAGCTCAAGAATTATGTTCAGGTCCTCTTTCATATGGTTGCTGACATCTAGGCTTATCGTAGCACCTGTAATGACAACATTATTGCAGTCGATGCCCGGCATCAGCGCGCAGTCTTCCTTGACAATGACTTCCATGTTGAAGTAACCATATACCAAAGAAAGTATGACAAGGACGACCAATATCAGTGTCAGGGTCCGGGTAGATGGGAGGTAGGATCTCTGAGGCTTGTTGAGGATATCATCTATCTCATGTATCCTCTGCTCCTTCTCTTCCCTCTTTTTTTTCCTTAGAGCTACATTCGATTCCAGGCTCATGGGGGGTGTATGGTTATAATGGTTTAAAAAGGTTATGTGTGGAGCAGTCCTGAGCAGAACCATAACCTTTATATACTACCAGTAAGAGACTTTTAAGTCATAAAAATCCTAAGGATTTTTAGGACACCAAAAACCAGAAAGCAAACTTTCTGGCTTTTGCGTGTTAAATACGGGGGTTTTCTAAATGTCAAAAGACGTACAACCAATATTCATAATGCCTGAAGGCACACAGAGGAGCACAGGAAGGAATGCTCAAAGGAACAACATAATGGCTGCAAAGTTAGTAGCTGAGACTGTCAGGACCACACTGGGCCCTAAAGGCATGGACAAGATGCTTGTGGATTCTTTGAATGATGTGACTATCACTAATGATGGGGTGACCATCTTAGAAGAGATGCAGATAGAGCACCCTGCAGCAAAGATGATCGTTGAAGTCGCAAAGACCCAGGAAGATGAGGTAGGTGATGGTACTACAACTGCTGTGGTGTTAGCTGGAGAGTTATTGAAGAAAGCTGAGGCTCTATTGGAGCAGGAGATACACCCTACTGTGATCATCAAAGGTTACAGGATAGCTGCAGAGAAGGCACAGGACATCCTGACAAGTGTCGCAGAACCTGTTTCTGTGAAGGATACGCTTACATTGAAGAAGATAGCCATGACTGCAATGACAGGAAAAGGCGCAGAGTCATTCAAGGAACTATTGGCAGACCTTACTGTCACCGCAGTGAAGAATGTATCTGAAGAGTCAGATGGCAAGTTCTACATCGACAAGGAAGACATCAAGATAGAGAAGAAGGTCGGCGGCAGTGTTGATGATACCAAGTTGGTCAAGGGGATAGTGTTGGACAAGGAGAAAGTACATGCTGCAATGCCACGGCAGGTTGTTGGTGGTAAGGTTGCACTCATTGATTCTGCTATCGAGGTCAAGAGCACAGAGATGGACGCGAAGATACAGATCACGGACCCTAACCAACTCCAGAGCTTCCTTGACATGGAAGAGAAGATGCTCAAAGACATGGTCGCAAGCATTGTCAATGCAGGTGCGAGCGTAGTGTTCTGCCAGAAAGGCATCGATGACCTTGCACAGCATTATCTTGCTAAGCATGGGATATATGCTTCTCGAAGGGTGAAGAAGTCAGACATGGAGAAGCTTGCAAAAGCTACCGGTGCTTCTGTCGTGACGAAGATTGATGATCTGACTACTAAGGATCTCGGCAATGCAGGCATAGTTGAGGAAGTGAAAGTCGGTGATGAGGAGATGACCTTTGTGAGCGAGTGCAAGAATCCGAAGGCAGTCACGATATTGGTTAAAGGTGCTACTGAGCATGTGATTGATGAGGTCAAACGTGCGATGGAAGATGCTATCGGCGATGTTGCCTCTGCTTTACAAGGCGGGCAGGTTGTTGCAGGTGCAGCATCTGTAGAAATGGAAGTGTCTAAGCAGTTAAGGAAGTTTTCGGATTCTCTGTCTGGACGGGAACAGCTTGCAGTGATGGCTTTTGCAGATACCATGGAAGTGATACCACGGACTTTGGCAGAGAACGCTGGTCTGGATCCTATAGACGTTGTGACTGAGCTGAAAGCAGCACATGACAAGAACAGGAAATGGGCAGGGATTAATGTGTTTTCAGGTAAGGTAATGGACGCATGGCAGGCAGGCGTGATTGAGCCACTGAAGATAAAGACACAGGCTGTGAGTTCAGCATCAGAAGTCGCAATCATGATACTCAGGATAGATGACGTGATTGCCGGCGGTCCAGGCGAAGGCGGCGGAATGCCACCAGGCGGTATGCCCCCAGGAGGAATGCCTCCAGGCATGGATGGCATGGGGATGTGATTATTTAATTATTTTATTTTTCTTAATTCTTAGGGCTTACATTACCTAATTGAAATCCGCACCGCGGATTCTTAGTATTAAGAAGTTTAGTTCGCTTTTTCAAGCATATTCTGGGTTAAACTAACTAATACTTCGTTTAATAGTTGTTAGTTACAATTTAGAATTATTTTGCTATTGTTGAAGTAGCACTAAATTATGTGTTCCATAAGCGCAATTTTCGACATGTACTTGATTAAAAGATTGTTTCCCAATTTTTTCAAATTCTTCTGCATCAAATAGGTTGTAACTGTGTCCGATTCTATTTGAGATTCTGCCACTCATACCTTTGATTAATTGAATTAGATTTAATTGTCTACTTCCATTAATTTGTGGTAATGCATAATCCCAAAGACTTGGTTTTGGATGAGCAACAATAGCTAACCCTTGACCAGTATGTTCTGCCAACATGTCAAGACTTACATTTAAATCGGGATGATATAAACTTCTACAAGCTATTGTAATATCAGAATCATAAGTATTTGGTATTTCTTTATAAAAATCTGTTTGGATAAATTCAACATTTTCTCCAGCTAATTTTTTAGCTTTCTCAATAGCCTTTTCTGAAAAATCAAGTGCTCTAATTTTTGATGTTGTTGGCAATCTTCTAGTTAATTGTCCAGAACCACTGCCTAATTCATCAATTGAATCATGCTTTGAATCTTGAACTACTCTTACAACATCTGAGTATAATTTTTTATCTACTTCACATAGAAATCTATCATAAAGAAAGCCCATACTAATATTCCAACCTATTTTACTCATAATTTTTGGTACTAATCAAGTATTAATAAAGTTATGCAAAATAATTCTAAACTCTGCGGTTTCTCTTCGGGACGTTGCACTAAATTCAGCCTTTTGGGGAATATAACAGTGATTAAGAGACTTCGTCTTGCAAGCCTCATTCTTAGGGCTTACACACTCAAGTCACAATCCGCATCACGGACTTGAATTCTTCTGAAATCCCCTATATCTGCTCTAAACCATACACTGCTCGCACAAGACATTTATGCAGGGTTTTACCAAAACATTCAAATATACTGCACCCTAATCAATCCCTATGAGGCACATCAACCCGCATTTCCATAAAGGGATAAGGAGTTCTCGTAAGGAGATCATCGATCTGGCTAAGTCCTGGATAGTGATAGGTATCGCTTTTGCTATCGCCTTGAATGGGGCGAGTCTGAGTCCTACTTTCTTTATTGCATTGTTCATATCGCTGATCACTGTGGGTACAGGATTCCTGTTGCATGAGCTTGCGCACAAGTTCGTTGCGCAGAGATATGGATGCTTTGCAGAGTTCAGGAGCTTTGACAAGATGCTGGTATTCGCATTGATAATATCTTTCTTCGGATTCATATTCGCAGCACCTGGAGCGGTGATGATAAGAGGCCACATAACAAAAGCACAGAGAGGATTGATATCTGCAGCAGGGCCTTTGACAAATATCATATTATCACTAGGATTCTTACTTCTTGCATCAAGCAGCGGAGGGATACTGCAAGCGATAGGAGCTTACGGGTTCATAATCAACGCATGGCTTGCGCTGTTCAACATGATACCTTTCGCGATGTTCGACGGCAAGAAAGTGATGGACTGGAGCAAACCAGTCTATGCAGGTATGGCAGTGGCATCATTATCACTGATAGTGATACATAACCTGATAATAACAGGGGTTTTATGATGAAGTCAGTATTCATTGCAGGAAGCAGGAAATTCTATGATGAGATAGAGGCATTGATGAAAAGACTCAATGATTCAAGTATAACTGCGCAGACATCAGGGAAATGGAGCTCTGATCAGGAAGATAATCTTGAGAACCAGAACGATGCCTTACTAATCGCGTTCGAGAGGATAGACAAGTCAGATGTCACATATGTGTTCTGCAAAGATGGTTATGTAGGCAAGACTGTAGCTATGGAGATAGCTTATGCATACTCCAAAGGGAAAGAAGTCATATCCTCTAATGAGATTGAAGAGCTTTCTGCACAGGCGTTAGTCTCGAAAGTGCTGTCTCCAGAAGAATTGGAAAAATATTGTAAAATTATTTGAGTCCAGTACTGCCGAATCCACCTGAACTTCTATCAGTATCATCAAGAGAATCAACTTCTGTAAGCTTGGCTGTGGCAACTGGCTGGATAAGCATCTGTGCAATCCTCATGTTCTTCTCGATCAGGAACTCTTCAGTGCCTAGGTTCTTCATGACAACGCCGACCTCTCCACGATATCCAGCATCTATCACACCAGCAAGGCAGTGTATGCTGTGCTTTGCAGCAAGACCTGACCTGTCCCAGATGAGACCTACATGCCCTTCTGGTATTGCCATGCGCATACCTGTCTTGACTATGAGCTTCTCTCCTGGCCTGAACACCTTCTCCTCAGAACTCCGTATATCAAAAGCAGCATCATTCTCTTTAGCATATTTAGGAGCGTCAACTGTCTTATCTGTCATATGTATCTTCACTTCGACCATTTTCTTTTCCTCTTCTTGATACTGAGTTCTGCTCCGCTTCTGCTTTTCATATGCACATAACGATGCCTGAAATCCTCACCATCACGCCAGCCGCGGAGGCCCTGGCCTGCTATCAGAGTGCCGAAGAACAGCAGTGCTGCTGCAAAGATCCCTGTGAGCTCATCACCACCTACAGCGTAATGGTACTTGTATAGCCATACTGCTACGGCTATCAGGACAGCACCGAAAAGCACGATGCCTTCATAATAATGGATGATCACATCCGCGACTGAGTTTATGTCTTTCTTCATCTCAAGCGCTCCTTATGTACTCTGTTATCCTATCCTCTAACAGGACGAAAATGATGGCTAAAGCAAAGAATGCTATTGACACTACTGCGTTCTTGCTCAGCAATGCAAATGAAGCTATCAATGCAAGGATGATGAATACCAGGTCCTGTCCGAGAGAATACCTTATCATACTCATATACCTCTGATGCTGACTTTCTTAAAGTTATCGGCTATTGCTTCCATCATCTCATGCAGAGCCTCAGGAGAATGGGCTTTCCTATCTTTGTATTC
>JAUVBP010000085.1 GCA_030591125.1 Candidatus Woesearchaeota archaeon
CGATACCAGGAATACCATTATGAACAGCACTCCGAAAAACATCCTGCCGAAAGCGACAATCCGTGAAGGCATCTCTTTCAGCGCGTGTTTTGAGATTATAGTCTCAGTAGACCAGAACAGTACTGCCGCCATTATCAATGTCTCAGGGAGGCCGAAACTGAATGCTGTGGTGTTCAGTATGAACAGGTTTCCCAAGAACAGGAGGATAGCTGCGACAATGAACCCCTTGCTCAACTTCTCTTTGAGGAAGAAGACTGCTGCGATCGTGACGAAGATGAACATTGATTTGTGAAGCAGTGCTGCAGTCGCACTAGGTGCCATGGAAAGTCCTTTGAAGAACAGCAGGAATGGGATGGATCCTCCGAAAAGGCCTATAGCTACCAGTTTTCCCCATTGCTTTGCGGTCAGACTCTTTAGCGTCTTGATCTCTTTGAAGAGGAAGACTGTGGATAACAGTAATAGCGCTACCAACGTGTTCTTGGCAAAGGTGAATATGTATGGGTCAATCCCTTTCACACCGAATTTATTGAGAAAGATGGCTATCCCACTCACCAATGCTGTCAATAGCACGAAGATATAGCCTTTTTTCATGGTCCTGCAGATTATCACTTAGTATAAATAGTTTTTGCTTGTCCTGCTGCGTGGTGCTATATCCGTGATATCAAGGCAACATTTATAAATGATATTATCCTGTTCCATATTGCGCCATGATCATATCTGGTGTATCGTTTAGTGTATCGTTTACTAAAAAAGAGGGTGAAGTATGGATAGATCTACAGAGTTCATTCTATGGTTTGACCAGTTAGGCATAGAGGATGTGCCGCGTGTGGGTGGAAAGAACGCATCGCTCGGTGAGATGTATCGTAATCTTGGTGAGAAGGGTGTAAAGGTCCCCAATGGTTTTGCAGTCACTGCTGCAGCATATGATTTCTTCGTGAGCCGCACAGGCATCATGGACAAGATACGTGAAGTACTCAGCGACCTCAATACACATGACATGAACAATCTTGCGACGCGCGGAGATAAGGTGCGATCACTTTTCCTGAACGCAGAATTCCCTGATGAGATCAGGGATGCTATATTTGAGGCATATGACCACTTATGCAAGGAGTGCGGAGAGAATACTGATGTTGCTGTCAGGAGCAGTGCAACAGCAGAAGATCTTCCTGACGCAAGCTTTGCAGGACAGCAGGAGACTTTCCTCAATATCAAGGGACCAGAGATGCTGCTTGATTCGTGCAGGAAATGTTTTGCTTCACTTTTCACTAATAGGGCGATATCATACAGGGTCGATAAAGGATTTGATCATTTCAAGATTGCCTTATCGATAGGCGTGCAGAAGATGGTCCGTTCAGACCTTGCATCAGCAGGGGTCATGTTCTCGATCGACACTGAATCAGGTTTCAATGACGTGGTTTTCCTTACCGCAGCATATGGATTAGGAGAGAATGTTGTCCAGGGAGCTGTGAATCCTGATGAGTATTATATATTCAAACCGACACTGAAGACCGGGTTCAAGCCGATCATACATGCTGAAGTCGGAGACAAGGCTGTGAAGATGATATACACCCATAGCGGCCTGAAACCAACAAAGAATGTGCCTGTACCAAAAGATGACCGGGCAAAGTTCGCGTTGACACATGAAGAGGTCCTCAAGCTTGCGGAGTGGGCGTGTGTAATAGAAGACCATTACAGCGAGAAAGCAGGGAAGTTCAAGCCGATGGACATGGAGTGGGCAAAGGACGGAGAGACTGGCGAGCTCTTCATAGTGCAGGCAAGACCTGAGACGGTCCACAGCATAAAGGATGTGACCAAATTAGAGAAGTATGTCCTCAAGGAGACTGCCAAAGTCCTTATCGAAGGCCATAGCGTAGGGGCCAAGATAGGTGCGGGCGATGCCAATGTGATCAAAAATGTACATGATATAGCCCAGTTTGAGAAAGGGCAGGTGCTCATCACTGACATGACCGACCCTGACTGGGAGCCTATAATGAAGATCGCTTCAGCGATAGTCACGAACAGAGGTGGCAGGACCTGCCACGCAGCGATAATATCAAGAGAGTTAGGGATACCCTGCATCGTCGGGTCTGGGAGATCCACAGAGGTTGTGCAACCAGGGCAGAAAGTGACTGTAGACTGCTCTCAAGGTGATGTTGGCAGGGTCTATGATGGCGAGCTCAAGTTTGAGATAGAGACTACAGACCTCAAAGAGATACCAGATACCAAGACCAAGATAATGATGAACGTAGCGGATCCTGAGCAGGCATTCAGTTTCAGTTTCCTGCCTAACAAAGGGGTGGGGCTTGCGAGAGAGGAATTCATAATAAATTCATCAATAAAGATACATCCACAGGCACTTCTTGAACCTGATAAGGTGACGAGTCCTGAAGTGCAGAAGAAGATAGAGTTGCTCACTAAAGGATATGATGATAAGGTGGAGTATTATATCGATAAGCTGGCGATGGGCATTGCGCGGATAAGCGCGGCATTCTATCCTAAGGATGTGATACTACGATTCTCTGACTTCAAGAGCAATGAATATGCAAATCTGGTAGGAGGGACGTTCTTTGAACCTAAAGAAGACAACCCCATGATAGGATGGAGAGGGTCATCACGCTATTATGCTGAGGGATTCAAGGAAGCGTTCGGTCTCGAGTGCAAAGCGATACTTAAGGTCAGGAACGAGATGGGGCTTACAAACCTGAAAACAATGGTCCCGTTCTGCAGGACAGTCGAAGAAGGCAAGAAAGTCCTGGCTGAAATGGAAAATCATGGCCTGAAGAAGGGAGAGAACGGGCTTGAAGTTGTGTGCATGTGTGAGATACCATCTAATGTCATACTCGCAGAAGAGTTCTTAGAGATATTCGATGGCTTTAGCATAGGTAGCAATGATCTTACTCAGCTCACTCTTGGACTTGACCGTGATTCTGAGCTTGTCTCGGACATATATGATGAGAGGAATGATGCTGTCAAGAAGCTTGTGAAGCAAGTGATTGATGTGGCAAACTCTAAAGGGAAGTACATAGGGATCTGTGGACAAGCACCGAGCGATTTCCCTGATTTTGCAGAGTTCCTGGTAGAGGCAGGCATCCACAGCATGAGCCTGAACCCTGATACTGTCGTGAGCACTACGCTTAAGATAGCTGAGAAAGAGAAGCAGTTAGGGATTAAGTGATTTTTAGTTCTTTTTCTTTTTCTTCTGATAAAATACCTATTTCTGGGTGTCACAACCCAGTCTCAACACTTTTTCACGACCTTTTGATGATTACAAAACAGCTCAAAATCACGAAAATATTTATAAAGAATGGATTGTTCGGGAATTTGGATGCATGATACGCTCATATCCAGAGATATAATAGAAGCGGCCCAAAAACAAGGAAAGGTCAAGAGCATAACTGTAGAGGTTGGGGATCTGGGGCATCTGCCTCTGGATGAGCTTAAAGCGACGCTTGAGCCCTTAGTGCCTGACTGGAAAGTCACTATGGTGTCTAAGAAGGCCAAGGTAAGATGTATCTGTGGCTATTCAGGAGAACCTAACATACTTGAGCATAGGCATGGTCATTCTGTCTATACCTGTCCCAAGTGTGGCGGTGTACCTAAGATCATTGAAGGTGCAGATATTATATTAAAAGAGGTAGAGGTCGAGTAATCACTGCTCAGGATCCTACCGAAAAAGTTGGTATTGATGCTAAAGATAAACAAGTCCTCTTTCAATGATTTTTTATCAGATGTAATGCGCTATAATGAGCTGGTCGCACCGGTCAAGAGTGATGAGTCCCGGTTTGAGACTGTGCGGGACATATCTAAGATACAGCTCGATCTCCACACATATTTTCCAGCAAAGAAATTCTTCTTCAAGAAGGACCAGACACTATATACATATGAGAAGGGAAAGTTCAAGGTCCCTGAGCTCCAACCTGAAAAGAAACAACGTGTGATGGTCGGTCTCAAGCGATGTGATCTCAATTCAATAAAGCGACAGGACATGATGTTCCTGCAAGAGATTCCTGATCCATATTATAAAGAAGAGCGTGACCGTACAATACTCGTGGGGTATCACTGTACTGGACCTGTCGATGAGTTCTGTTTCTGTTCTTCTATGGACCTGGGGGACTTCTATGACCTCATGCTCTATGACAAGGATGATGCCTACCTTGTAGAGATAGGATCAGAGCGTGGACGAGCATTTGTTGACCGTTATAGGAAGTACTTCTGGGACACAGACCTGTTCTTGCGTCCTGAAGACCGCAGGATCGATACAGACCTTAAGCTTGAGCCGCGGGATATATTGCCATATTATGAGCGCGTCGAGTGGAAAAAGGATGTTGACAGATGTTTCAGCTGCGCAGCGTGCGTCACCTTGTGCCCCAGCTGTTTCTGCTTTGACATGGAAGATGAAGTGGATGCAAAACTGTGCAAGTCTGATAAGAAGAGGAATTGGGCATCCTGTCAGCTCACCTGTTTCACTAAAGTCGCTGGCGGCCATGTGTTCCGAGAGTCAAGGGAGAATAGATTCAAGCATCGCATCTATCACCAGCTCCAATATTTCCGGGAGACGCATGGGATGAACCTGTGTTCTGGATGCGGAAGATGCATCAGAGGTTGTCCGACCAGGATAAACTTTGTCCAGACCCTAAATGATATGCATGGCCAGGATCGATAGTATGTCATCATAATGTGATACTAATCAATAATATACTGACAAAATAATAATATATTGACAAAATCAAGGACAAAATGCCACGGATAAAGACAATATATGAGGAAGAGCCGGAAGCAGAGAACCCTTATCTTCCAAAGCCAGCAAAAGTTCTCATGTTCAAGAGAGAGAGCCCTGACTGTTTTCTTCTGAAGACAGATATACACACTAAATATGAGCCTGGACAGTTCTTCCAGGTCTCATTACCCGGTATAGGCGAAGCACCTATCTCTGTGGCATCATATTCTCAGGATCATCTTGAGATGAACATAAGAGAGGTAGGTAACCTGACTAAACATCTTTCAGGCATCAAGAAAGGGGATGTGCTATACATACGTGGTCCTTATGGACACGGTTATCCTATGGATGAGTTCTTCGGAAAGAACCTCCTGATAATAGGGGGAGGGAGCGGCGTAGCACCTCTTAGGGGAATATTATCCTATGTTGACCAGCACCGGGCAGATTTCGGAGATGTCACGATGTACTTCGGGTTCAGGACCTGTGACGATATACTGTTCAGAGAAGACATGAAGAACTGGAAGAAGAAATATAACCTGTTCCTCAGCGTGGACAAGGGCCCGACCAAGACAGGAGTCTATTGTGATGTGTGCTTCGTGACCTCTCTGGTCGAGAAGGCGAAGCTGAATCCTGATGGGTGTGTCGTGTTCATCTGTGGCCCTCCGATAATGATGAAGATAACCATAGATGCACTGAAGAACAAGGGATTCAGGGAAGAACAGATCTACATAAGCACAGAGCGGCTGATGAAATGTGCGCTCGGTGTGTGTGGGCACTGCATGATACATGGAAAATATACCTGCCTTGATGGTCCTGTGTTCAGGTATGATGAGCTCAGCCAATAC
>JAUVBP010000106.1 GCA_030591125.1 Candidatus Woesearchaeota archaeon
GTCAAGGTCTCATACTGCAAAACATTCTTTGTCAGAGCAGCCTGCGGAGGGGAATTCCGGGTTAATTGAGACGTCAGAACCTTTACTTGCACCTCATGAGTCTGAGCACTTTGCGCCGGACCAGACACAAGACAACTCTAACTCAGAGCGGTCCGATCTGGAAATTCATTCATCCGAAGACAAGACATCAGAACCTGTGTCTGAGTGTCATTCCCCTGAGAATCATGATTCAAAACAATCCGCAACGGAAGATTCTGAGCCGGAGCAGTCCGCTTTTGAAATCCATTCATCCGAAGATAAAGCATCAGGACCTGTGTCTGAGTATCATTCCCCGGAGAATCATGATTCTGAGCCGAAGCAGTCTGCTTTTGAAATTCATTCATCCAAAGATAAAGCATCAGAACATATGTCTGAGCATGATTCCAAAGAGGACAATGAACCAGAGCAGGTTTCACAGGAAGACTCTGATCCAGAGCAACATGCTTCGGAAGTTCTTTCATCCGGGCATGACGCACCAGATACTACTTCCAAACCTCATTGTCTTGGTGAACATGGTTCAAAGCAACCCGTACAGGAAGAATCTGACACAGATCAACCTGTTTCAGAAGAACCAGTACCACAAAAAGATATTTCAGACCAACCAGTATTAGAAGAGCCCGAAACGCCATTTGAGACTACGCAGCTTGAGAACAACAAAAAAGCCATGGATGTCTTCCGTGGCGCAAAAAGGTATCTTCGTCTTAATGAACTCATTCTGGCACAGGAAAATATAGATGAAGCCCTTTCAATAGACACCATGGATGACGATAACTACAACAGGGCAGATGCGTATTTTCTTGCAATGCAGATTTGCCGCAGGGCTAAGGAGTATAGTATGGCTTTAGACTATATTGAAGAGGGAATTAAAAGTGTGAATCCGTACCGCGGAGATGGCCCGAAGTTTGTGCTTGCAAAGGGAGTGATACTGCTTCAAACGGCAGAGCTTGAGCATAGTGCGTCCAAAAGAGAAAAGCATATGGATGCTGCAATTGAATCCTTTAAAATGGCTGTAAGCGTGTCTGATGTTTTGCTTAGCCGGAAGTCCAAATACCATTTCGATGAGAGCGAGGTCCTTACAATAAAAAAATATCAGCAGATGGCTATTTTTAATCTTGCTTATGCGCATGATATCACCGGGCACAGGAGGGAGTCTATTGCGTCTCTTGACAGGCTGTTTGAAATGTATCCTCATTTTAGGGTTGAGAAGACGCCTTTTGAGTTGTATAATAAGATCCTGACTGAGAAAAAGAAATTACATATTGCTAAGTGAAGCGAAATTTGCCATATTTGCATATGCCAGAACATCAAGGTTTAAGAATGATCCGGCGATTGCAGCCAATATCAATCCAGTGATTAGCAATATGGTTGATATGATGATCATTCCAACGAAACTGCCAAGTACCATTCCGAGACCAAACTTTAGCCCGGAGAATACTGAGATTTTTATGTGATTTGTGGCTTCGCTTTTTGTTATGTTTGTTTGCTCTGTCTCATCTTTCCGGGGTTCCGGTTCTTCATTCAGTACTTTTTTTCTGATTTCCCTGAATATTAATCCTTCATAGTCTTTTATAGCCATAATTTTTCTTAGCTGAACTTGTATATATACTTATCGTATGTGAAGGTAAGAATCTTTCGAGTATTGATGGCGAAGTTATGTCTGTAGTTCGATTATCAATACCCGTAAAGGTGTTATCTCTCTTATCTGCCCCCAATCCAGAAAAACCCGATTGCCATTGTTTTAATAACTGCTAATGAAATGAATAGGTGGATGGTCTTGTTTTGCTTTTCCTGGGTGTAATTTAGGTATATCAGCCCCAACAAAGCCATTAAAAATCCTATTGCGTAGTAACCTGCAATTAAATCAGCAATTGTTCCGGTAATGCATGCTATCAGGAGTGCTTTTATTAATGGCTTGATTTTCTTTTTTCTTCTTTCTTCTATGATTGTCTTAATTTCAAAACTTTTTACTATCAGATAAAATGCTGTGAATAAAACGATGATTCCACAGATCAGACTGACTTTTGTATCAATAGTATGCCAGCTTGGTGGAGCAAGAGGAAGAGTTGAATTAAAACAGGTCATTATGTCAAGAACCCCCCCGTATATCATAAATAAGCCGCCGAGCAAGAGAATAATCCATATCTGCTTTGTGAAGTCGTACTTTTCTTCCTTGTCTGTTTTTTGTAAGTTATGTCTTTTGTTGTCAATCATATGGCATTGTTTTGTGTTCCATGATATTTAATGTTTTGCTTTCTGGAATGAGGGCGGGGTTTGCAGCGAAAATAACTTAAATTAAAGGCATTAAATTCGTTGTATGTTTACTGTTGTGCTTGTGGAGCCGGAGTCGGACGGCAATATCGGGTTTGTTGCAAGGGTGATGAAGAATTTCGGGATCAATAATCTTGTTCTTGTTAATCCGAGGGCGCCTCTTACAGATGATGTCAAGGCGTATTCTATGCATGGTTATGATGTTTATGAGCGATCTAAAAGAGTGAAGTCTCTCGAGTGCCTGAGGAAATTTGATGTGGTTGTAGGATTTAGCGCTAAGGTGGGCTGCGGATCAGGACTGTTGAGGCATCCGGTTGCCCTGAAAGATCTTCCGGAGGTTATTTCCGGCAGGAACACTGCTCTCGTGTTCGGAAGAGAGAGCAGCGGGCTTTCTAATGATGAGCTTGCGATGTGCGATATTATTTCGACTATTCCTGCAAATCCCGAGTATCCTACGATGAACCTGTCGCATGCAGTCTGTGTTGTGCTCTTCGAGCTTGCGCAGGAGACATATTGCGTATCGCAGAAAGGTGTTTTGGGAAGTACCCGGGAAAGGCTGCTTGAATGTTTCAATTGTCTTGTAGATTCTGACTCGTTTAAGAACCCGGATACAGTGAAGCTTGCTTTCAGGCGGATTGCCGCGAAATCAGATATGACAGAGAAAGAGGCAAAGGCAATCCTTACCTTGTTTTCGAAGCTTGCGGGTGGAAAAAGATAGAGGATATGTGGGTGGAATACTAAAGTGCTCGTTAGTTCTAAAAACATACATGCTGTCAAATTTCGAAGCGATATAGGGATTTTCTAACCCTTTTTGAATGGCCAGACCTTGAGCTTATCTGCACAATAATATCCCTGACGAAATTCACCAAGGGTTCCTTTGTTCATATCAAAGGCGATGCAACAGCTTCCACCCGGGTCTTCCCAGGGCAATTTGTAATATCCAAAAACATAATTTCCAAATACAGAAGTGCATTTGTTGCATTCTCTTGTAAGTTTCAATTCAGAATCTTCAAATCCTATACTTCTATATGCTCCCATGGTCTCAGTGGTCCAGAACAAATTGTGATTGCTCGCCCATGGTTGACTTAGAGCGTCACCATAAGGTATATTAATAGGTGGACCCCAACTACCTATATATAGAGTCTGGCAAAGGGTCTGGACCGCAGTACTGCATTCAGGATTAATATCATCAACATGGAAGAACGGTTCTCCCTCTCTCCAGTGGCTGTCACCCTGGGAATCTGACAAAGCCGGACCATTTGGATTATCCAACCAGCATTTCTTATAATAGTAGGGTAAGTCAACGATTTCGCAAGCACAATCTGCACCATTTTGATAAGCATATGCAAAATCAACAAGCGTCGTGAATTCTGCTCTCGTAGGCAGTTGCCAGTCGCCTGGCTGTGAGCCATCAGAAAGCCCGTACATTCCATCTTCTATGGCTGAAACTATGTTCCTGGCATCATTCCAGGTGCTCGGCGGAATCGCTGTAACATCCTGGAGCCATATGTATCCATTCGTGTTGTCAAGGACAGTCCCATCATCCAGGATGCTGAAACGCTCATCAACCAGTCCATCACAGTTGTCGTCTATACCATTGGACTGTTCGATTTGATATGGATAGACTGCGTCATTTGTGTCATCACAGTCACCAGTGTTAGGAGTATAGCTGTCATTATCCCAGTCGCATATTTCATCAATACCATCTACACAGTTGTCGTCTATATGGTTGCATATCTCTGTTGCATTTGGATTTACTGCCGGATCAGAATCATCACAATCAGGTCCCTCATTTGTGCTTTCCAGAACAAGGAATCCGTCCCCGTCATTATCAACCAGAGCCGCTCTTACAGGCCATGTATAGAATGAATAATAGCCTATCCAGTCGCGTGACATGCTGAAGTGATCAGTGCATCCGCCGAAGTTTAGTATCCTGAATAGCTTCTGATTGGTTCCTGAGGCAGGAGTGCTGGTCCAGTATGCCTCATATTTGCCTTTTTTCACGTTATTGAAGGGGTCTCCCTCAGACCAGGGTCCGATTCCTGCTGTATTACTCAGATAACAGAAAAAACCACAGTATCCACACAATGCCATGTTTTCTTCAATGCTCGGGATTCTCCAGGCACCTGGCCAGGAACTGTCTGATAACCCGCATTGGCCATCGTCCAGACTACTGACCCTGTCAATGGCTGAATCATAGGACATAAGTCCACCACCGATGCAGCCGGCATTTTTCAGCCAGTACAATCCTGTGTCTGTATCCTGGATGGTTCCGTCTCCCTGGTCTTCGAACCTGCAGACCAGACCCTCAGGCTCATCGATTTCACCGTCGCAGTCATTGTCTATTCCATCGCAGCCCTCAACTGCTCCGGGATGAACTGCCCAGTCATCATCATCACAATCTTCTGAATTCGCCACATAGCCAGGGCGGGCAGCGCATGTTGAGATACTCAAAGTGCTGCCATAGCCATCCCTATCAATGTCTCTGTAGAAGGTCAGTCTCACTCCTTCATCTATTATTCCATCACAGTCATTGTCTTTGTTGTCAC
>JAUVBP010000179.1 GCA_030591125.1 Candidatus Woesearchaeota archaeon
ATAGGCACCTATAGAGGTTGTGAAAAATGGCTGACATGAATAAAGGAAGAGGCAGGGGAAAACCTGATGCGAAAGATAGTACCAAGGGGGCAGTCTATTTCACTGAGGCAGTACCCGCCAGGGTCGAGGAAGTCATCGACCGTACAGGTACCCGGGGAGAGGCCATCCAGGTCAGGTGCAAGATCCTCGCAGGCAGGGACCAGAACAAGATCCTGAGACGGAATGTAAGAGGTCCTATCAGGGTCGGTGACACACTGATGCTGAGAGAGACAGAGATTGAAGCAAGGGCTCTCAACAAAGGTAGAAGGAGATAGATAAAATGGTCAAATGCAGTTTTTGCGGAACAGATATCCCAAAAGGGACCGGCAAGATACTTGTCAAGACTGACGGAAAGATACTCAACTTCTGCTCGTCAAAGTGCGAGAAGAACCTTCTCAAGCTGAAGAGGAAACCGAGGGAGCACAAATGGACAGCTATGTCCAGGGCTGAACGCGGCAAGACCGACTGAAAAGAGGGATAACATGATAGAAAGGACTTTTGTTGCGATAAAACCGGATGGCGTACAGCGCGGTCTTACAGGAGAGATCCTGAAACGCTTCGAGAATGCAGGAATCAAGATTATCGGCATGAAGATGAAATGGATCGACAAGGAATTTGCCAGGAAGCACTACACAGAAGATATTGCAAAGAGACGCGGTGAGAAGGTGCGCGAGCTTCTTCTTGACTACATAACTGAAGGACCTATTGTTGTCATGGCACTTGAAGGTGTGCAT
This sequence comes from Candidatus Woesearchaeota archaeon, assembly GCA_030591125.1. Lineage (GTDB taxonomy): Archaea > Nanobdellota > Nanobdellia > Woesearchaeales > UBA11576 > JABMQF01. The sequence continues at coordinate 774 of JAUVBP010000179.1, forward strand.
GTCATAGAGGTTGTCAGGAAGATTGTAGGATCGACAGAACCTAAGACTTCAGCTCCCGGGACGATCAGGGGAGACTTCACCCACATGAGCTTCGCTCACGCAGATAAAGAAGAGAAGTCTGTAAAGAATGTCGTCCACGCTTCAGGTGATGCAAAGGACGCTGCGTACGAACTGAAGCTCTGGTTCACTGAAGAAGAGCTCCACACATACAAGACAGTGCACGAAGTGCACATCGTATGAACAACGAAACATTACAGAAGAATTATCATAAGGTGATTGATTATGGCTAAGATGGTTGAACGGGTCATGGAGGCGATGAAGACTCCTAAGAACATCAGGAATATCGCTATCTGTGCGCACATAGATCACGGAAAGACTACATTTTCTGACAACCTGCTTGCTGGCGCAGGCATGATGTCTGAGGAGCTTGCAGGAAAGGCTCTCCAGCTTGACTTCCACGATGACGAACAGGAGAGAGGGATCACTATAGACTCTGCTGCAGTATCGATGGTGCACGAGTGTGGAGACAAGGAATATCTCATCAATCTTATCGACACTCCAGGTCACGTAGATTTCGGTGGTGACGTGACAAGGGCGATGAGAGCTGTCGACGGCGCGATTGTACTGTCATGCGCTTCTGAAGGGGTCATGCCGCAGACAGAGACAGTGCTACGACAGGCACTTAGGGAACGTGTAAAACCTATTCTTTTCATCAACAAGGTTGACAGGCTGATAAAAGAGCTTCAGCTCACTCCTGAGATGATGCAGGAACGGTTCATCAAGATAATCAATCATGTGAACAAGCTGATAAAGAGCATAGCTGAAGAGGAGTACGGCACCAAGTGGCAGGTCAATGTGAATGATGGTAGTGTCTGCTTCGGTTCGGCATTCCACAACTGGGGTCTGTCCATCCCTTACATGAAAGAGCACAACGTGACTTTCAAAGAGATCATAGATGCCTATGAACAGGATACATGGAAAGACCTGAAGAAGAGGTGCCCATTGCACAAGGTCGTTCTCGACGCTGTAGTCCAGCATCTGCCTGACCCTGAAGTCTCTCAGAAGTATAGGATCCCGAAGCTTTGGCACGGGGATCTTGAGAGTGAGGATGGGAAGAGCCTTCTGGCATGTAATTCTGATGGTCCGATGTACTTTACGATAGTCAAGACCATCGTCGATCCACAGGCAGGAGAGATATCGACCGGCCGTATGTTCTCAGGAACCATGAAAAAAGGCATGAATGCGTATCTGAACCTTGGCAAGTGTGAAGCAAGGATCCAGCAGGTATTCGTGATGAATGGTGCAAAGAGAGAGATTGTCGACAATGTCCCCTGCGGTAACATCGTCGCTATCGGAGGTCTCAAATCATCTCCTGGTGAGACGATAACAGAAGTACCAGCAGAACCTTTTGAGAAGCTGACCCACATATTCGATCCAGTCATCACCAAGGCTATCGAGGCTAAGAACCCTGCAGACCTTCCTAAGCTGGTCGAGACATTGAGAGTAGTGTCCAAAGAGGATCCATCGATCAAGATTGAGATCAATGAGGAGACTGGCGAGCACCTCATGCACGGGATGGGTGAACTGCATCTTGAGATCATCGAGAACAGGATAGTCTCAGAGAAAGGTGTCCAGATAACCACTTCACCACCTATTGTTGTCTACAGAGAGACTGTCAACAAGCCAGGTACCGGTGAAGCAGAAGGTAAGTCTCCTAATAAGCACAATAAGCTCTACTTCAAGGTCGAGCCGCTTGAGCCCGAAATCAGGGAAGCCATCAAGAAAGGTGAGATACATGACGGCCGGCTGAAGAAAAAAGATACTGAGACATTCAAGAAGTTTGTGGAACTTGGATATGATTCGAAAGTCGCAAAGAACGTGAAAGAAGTGTTCAATGGTAACGTATTCATAGATGTCACCAGAGGTATTGTATATATGGGTGAGATCATGGAGATGGTCCTTGACACATTCGAAGATGTCATGAACGCAGGACCTATGGCACGAGAGCCATGTATGGGTGTGAAAGTGTCGATTACAGATTGTAAGTTGCATGAGGACGCTATCCACAGGGGGCCAGCACAGATGTACCCTGCTGTGAGAGAGGGTATCCGTGGAGCTATCAATCTGGCAACCCCAAGCATACTTGAACCGATACAGACATTGAGGTTCGAGGCGCCTGTTGAGTACATGGGAGAGATCTCAAAGCTCATCAGCAATAAGCGTGGACAGCTGCTTGACATGCAGCAGGAAGGTGAGACAATCACAGTCCTTGGTAAGCTGCCTGTAGGTGAGATGTTTGGGCTTTCAAATGACCTGAGATCAGCTACTGGAGGTAGAGGCAACTCATCACTGGTCGACCAGACTTTTGAGAGGATGCCTGGAGAGCTTCAGGGCAAGATTATACGCCAGATAAGAGAGCGTAAAGGCCTTAAAATTGAAGAATAATCATTGATTTTCCTGCCTAGTTGCTTGTAACAGGGAAAATCAACACCAACGACGACTTAGCGTCTTGCTAATAGGTCATTGATTGTTTTATGTGCAAAA
>JAUVBP010000193.1 GCA_030591125.1 Candidatus Woesearchaeota archaeon
GACAAACACAACAGGAGTATGGACACTGAATGATACCTGCACAGCCACAGGAATATCCACCACATGCCAATGGAGCAAGACCTTGGAAAACGCCCAATACCTCTGGAACTGCAGGGCAAACGACACAAGCAACAACGATGCATTTGCAGCAGCAGACTATACTGTCTGGGTCAATGTGAGCCTGATAGACCTGACACCCCCTACAGTCGCACTCAACAATCCTGAAGACAACCATGTGTCAAGCACTTCCAATATAATATTCAACTGCTCTGCCAGTGATGGCATCGAGCTTTCCACCATAGAGCTCTGGACAAACACGACAGGAGTGTGGGCATTGAACGACACATGCACAGCAACAGGAACATCATCAACCTGCCAGTGGGTTAAGACCTTGGAAAATGCCCAATATCTCTGGAACTGCAGGGCCAACGACACAAGCAACAACAATGCCTTTGCCCCTGCAAACTACACAGTATGGGTAAATTTCACTCAAGGCGACATAGTACCTCCTGTAGTCACATTGAACTCTCCACCACATAACACAGTATTCAAGCAATACAGCATAACAATGAACTGCTCTGCAACAGATGAGACAGGGCTCTCCACAATAGAGCTATGGACCGACACCACAGGAGTCTGGGCATTGAACGACACCTGCATAATATCAGGGCTTGCGGCAAGCTGTGAATGGACAAAAACCCTTACCAACGGGCAATATGACTGGAACTGCAAGGCATATGACACAAGCGCAAACAATGCCTTTGCTACAGCCGACTACACATTCTCAGTGAGGGTGCCGGGGTCTGTCGTAAGATGGGCAACTGTTGCAGGCCCAGCAGGCCCCAATTCAGTAGGAGCACCTAATAATGTGTATGATGTGACAACCAATGCCCCTCAATATGCATCAGTATTCGACGTGACAGGGCTTACAGGAAACATAACAAATGTCATATTGATATGGAGCCATGAGATTCCTGGAGCCATAAGCAATGATGTCATGCATATGTACTTTGGTTTGGTTGCATACAATGACTTTCTCGTAAAAACATATGACAATACAAATACTCCTTTCGACATGATGGGGATTACATCAGCAGAATGGGAATTCTACGATGCCTCAGCAGTAAGGACATGGGCATGGGCGGATTTCGCCAGTCTCATCATAGGAGGAAACTATATAAAATCAGCAAAAGCCGACTCATCATGGAGGCTTGATGCTGTGGGGGTGAACATATCCTATGCATAAAATAATACTAAACTTGATGATGATATGCTTAGCAGCAACCATGTGCCATGCTGCTGAATATGAAGAAACCATATCCTCAAATACAGGCATACTGCTGGAAGACGGAAGCACTGTGCAGTTCACCAATTCAGACATTGGATTCCTCGGACTGGAAGAAAAGGAAGAAGGTTATGAAAAAGCCAATCTTTACGCCAACCATCTCATAGGCGCAATCAACAAGAAAGGTGATGAGGAATGTGATTCATTAGGAGATGAAGCCTACAGCAGCAGAGAGGCCCAAATAGATGAAGGCCATGCATATTGCGTGAGGATAATGGACCGATACGGGACTACTGGAAGAAAGACAATCTATGTCGAGCTCAATGTCAAAAAGCTTGCGGATGATTGGAGCAGCGTCAAGATAGAATGGGAAATTCCTGAAGAAGAAATTCCTGAAGAGGAAACCGAAAGCGAAGAAGAAAGCTATGGGATAGGAGATATCATCTTTGTAATATTCAACCTTATCATATTTGCGGCAATTGTCTTCATGGCTGTCAAGATAAATGGCATGAAAGGAGGCACTAGATGAAAAAGGGGCAGATAGCAGTCGAGCTCCTGATAATAACAGCAATCCTGCTGGTAGTTTTCTTCTTCTTTCTTAGCACGATCAACACAAGGAAGGATGTTTCCATGGCAATGTCAAAGCAGTTCGCCGGAGAAGAGATAGGATACCTCACATCATCTGTCATACACGAAGCATATCTTGCAGGTGACAGTGCAAGCAGAATACTATATCTCCCTAACAGGCTCAAAGACGGGAGCAAATATAACATCACATTAATTGCCTATGCAAGACACCTGAAGGTCAGCTTTGGAAAAAATATGCTTCTCTTCCCCCTTGCTACAGCGAATGTCACAGGCTCATTCACAACAGGATCATACAATACATTATCCAACACAAAAGGAGTGGTCAGCATTGGATAAGGGCCAGGTCTTTACATTGGACACCTTCATAGCAATAGGGCTTTTCATAATAGTTCTTATCACCATTGCATGGTCCTGGGACATAACAACAGAGAGGATAAAGCTGAACGACGAAAGGACAGACATGGAAGTCATTGCGAAATATGCCATCGCCTCCCTGCTAGAAACACCAGGGATGCCCTCTGACTGGCACGACAATGACGATGCATGGTTCGCTTCTAAGAGCATAGGCTCACTTGGCCTCAGCAGCACAAAGCCATCCATCCTCAACAGGGGCAAAGTCGAGCGGTTGCAGCAGCTGAACAGCACATACTATCAGGAAATAAAAAAATACCTTGGCATAAGGAAATATGACTTCTGTCTCAGCATCTACACTCATGACGGCACAAGCTTCCCCAAGACACCAGCCTACTCTATAGGCATTGACTCATCAGACAATGAGCAGGCAGTTATTGTCAACAGGTATGCCTCACTCAACAACCAATGGACAAAGGCAACATTAAAGGTGTGGAAATGAAAAAAAAAGGGCTGCTATTCACGATTGATGCCATCATAGCACTGGTGACATCATTGATATTAGTATCAGCGTCAATAACTTACCTTTCAACAATCCATGAAGGCAATTCAGAAGAGCTTCTCCTGAGCCAGGCAACAAACGACATCCTAGTGATGCTTGAAGAGAGCCATGACCTTGCAGGAGCTGCAGGCAATGCAGACAACTCCACGCTGGGAGTGATTGTAAACAGCCTCGACTACAACATCTGCGCAACAATAA
>JAUVBP010000163.1 GCA_030591125.1 Candidatus Woesearchaeota archaeon
GCAAAGTATTTTGATGTTTTTGATTTCGACAAGGCCGCCAAGAATTACAAGAAACTGGACAGGAGGGTGTTGGTCCAGGATGCAAAACTGCTTCTAGGACACAGAAGAGAAAAAGAGGGTTTCGAGCCAATAAGAGAAGAGAATGCCGAAGGTCTGATACGATGTGTCAATGAAGGATTTTTCCAATCACGTTATGATTGCGAGTCTGATGAGCTGGTGTTGCAACCAATCCCTTATGTTGTTCTCGTAGGGACTGGGCTGAAGGTTTTTCAGTATGTGAGAACAAAGGATATCAAGGATTATGGAGAAGAGAGATTATTTGAGAAAGTATCATTAGGAGTTGGCGGGCACATAATTCATTCTGACGGACCAGATTATATAGATAACTGCATACAAAGAGAAGTTGGAGAAGAGGTTGATATCCAGGGCAACATCACCAAGCCACGTCTTGTCGGGACAATAATGGCATACGACAAGGCAGTTGACAGGACACATTTCGGACTAGTTTATATCCTATGCACAGACGGTAAAATAGTTCCTAAGGAAGATTCAATAATCAGCGGGAGTATGGTTGAACTTTCAGATGTATGGTGCCCATTAGATAATTATGAGAAGTACGAGACATGGAGCAAATTAGTGATTGAGAATAAAACGCGCATAGTTACTTACGGAATTATGGAAGCCAAGATTGCAGGTTTTGATATAAGCCCGTTTTGATATGATCACTAAATTACCTCCTTAGCTATCCCCTCAACCTTCTCCTTGAGCTCTTCAAGACCTTCATCATTCTGGATGACATAATCAGACATCTTCATGGTCTTTCCTACCTCTTGACCCTGGTCTCCATGGGTCTCGTGGTCATCGACTTCCTTGAACTCTGAGAAATTCTCTGGCTCTCCCTGCCTTCCACGCTTCTTCATCCTCTCAAACCTTACTTCCTGCGGAGCGTCGACACCGATAAGGATGAATCTCTGCTCAGGCCGTTCAAGCTCATGCTCTCTGAAGATATCCACTTCATCTGAATCTCTCAAGCCCTCAAACACAAAGTTCTTCTCACCATTATCGATCTCCTTCATTATCTTATCAAGAAGACGTTTGCCAAGTATGGACTCTTTTGGGCTTTCCACACGCAGGTCATGTCCCAACTTACTCAGGTTCTTGCGGTTTATTTCAATCCCGCGTTCTTTCGCAACCTGCCTTATCTCAGCAGAGAAACTATGGTGCTTGAACCCCTTATCCCTGAATAGCTCTGCGACCTTACCCTTGCCAGAACTGATTGTGCCTGTGACTCCGATTATCATGATAGAAGAAGATAAAGAAAAGAGTTTATAAATATTTATGATAATATCACATATTCTTGTATGTCAACATCTCTTCAGATAACACAGTAAGCTCAACACCTGATTCTTTCAATATACGCCGACTTTCTTTAGAGCCATGATATCTCATAGCACACACTACACGAGTGACTCCCGCATTTATGATCATCTTCGCGCACGTATAACATGGCTCCATCTTACAATACACGGTTGAACCACCAATAGGGATACCATATCTTGCTGCCTGGCAGATTGCGTTCTGTTCTGCGTGCGTCGTACGCACACAATGCTTAGACACACTACCATCTTCATGGATTGTCTGCTTGAGCTCATGACCTAGCTCATCACAGTGTTTTATCCCAATAGGGCTTCCGACGTAACCGGTCGTCATGATCCTTTTGTCCTTCACTATCACACAGCCGGCCCGTCCCCTATCACAGGTCCCCCTCTTTCCTATCTCTGAGACAAGGTTCATGAAATACTCATCCCAGCTAGGCCGTACATACTCAGAGAGCTTCTCTGTTTTCTTCCTGAGATCCACGACAAGCCTATCAGTCTTGTCCTGCAGTTTCTTCAGCGTGCTATCATTAGACAACACAAACTTAGCCAATTTCATGGTATTCGTAAGCTGCTGCCCAGGACCTTCTTTCTGGCTCTCCAGCTTCTCTTTAGCTTTCAGTTCGGAAAGGGTCTTAGGGTCATTCTCCCTGTCTCTCTTCTTGATCCATTTGAACCGTGTCTTGATAGGAGCCCTCACATCAACAAGGAAGAAATGTCCATGCTGCATCAGCTCTTTGGCCTCTGCAGGATGCCTGATTGAACTTACCACAAAATCTCCAGTACCCTCTTTTATTTTCTCTAATGCCCTTTTCCCCAGCACGCCGTGTCCATGTTTAGACCTAAGCTCATTGCCTACATCTATCAGGTTCTCCCTAGTTATGTCTATACCTCTTCTCCTCAGCTCCTCTCGTAACATATCAGAAAGAGAAAAATGAGTGGATCCGTTTTCGACAAGATGCTCTGCGACAGAATCCTTTCCTGATGCATACATCCCTGCGAGTCCGATTATCATCTTTCGACAGGATTTAAGATTTTATTTATTTGTTGTGTTGTCCAGACAGGGAGACAAAAGCGTTGAGTTTAAAAAACACAGAGGGTATTATGGGTCATATCAGTACAATAGAAAATTATAAATAGGCCATATCCGACCAGACGCGCATGATGATGCGGAATCTGGAAGCGAAGGACCCTGAAATTTTCTCCGTCGTGAAGAAAGAGCTGGATAGGCAGAGGAATGGGGTCGAGCTCATAGCATCAGAGAACTATGTCTCTAAAGCGGTCATGCAGGCTATGGGTTCTGTCCTTACGAACAAGTATAGTGAGGGCTATGCAGGCAAGAGGTACTATGCAGGCAACGAGCACATAGACATCTCAGAACAGCTTGCGATCGACAGGGCAAAGCTGCTGTTCGGAGCAGAGCATGCTAATGTGCAGCCGCACGCAGGATCACAGGCCAACATGGAGGCCTACTTCGCAATCCTCAATATAGGTGATAAGATACTCGGTATGGATCTGGCGCACGGAGGCCATCTCACTCATGGCAGCCCTGTGAATTTTTCTGGAAAGTTCTACAATTTTGTAAGCTATGGTGTCGATCCTGAGACGCATCGCCTGGACATGGATCAGGTGAGGAAGACAGCTAAAAGAGAGAGGCCTAAACTGATATTGTCAGGGTTCAGTGCGTATTCCCGGAAGCTTGATTTCGAGGAATTCCAGGAGATCGCTGACGAGGTGGGGGCGTACCACATGGCAGATATCGCACACATTGCAGGGATCATCGCAGCAGGCCTTCATCAGAACCCTGTACCGTTCTGTGATATCGTGACCACCACGACACATAAGACCCTGCGCGGACCGAGAGGTGCGATGATACTCTCAAAGATTGAGGACAAGCTGAGGCCTGACGACAAGAAGAACCTGGCCCGGAAGATTGATTCTGCAGTATTCCCTGGCATGCAGGGCGGGCCCCTTGACCATATCATCGCGGCAAAGGCAGTCGCTTTTGGCGAGGCACTCCATCCTGATTTCAAATCATACCAACAGCAGGTGCTCAAGAATGCAAAGGTGCTAGCAGAGACTCTCATGGACCAGGGAGTCAAGATCGTCTCAGACTGGACTGACAATCACCTGATGCTCATCGACATATCCAAGACAGGATTCGGGGGCA
>JAUVBP010000208.1 GCA_030591125.1 Candidatus Woesearchaeota archaeon
CACCAGGGCTATGAATCTTTTGGAGAAGGTAGGTCTCGGAAAGAGGTCCAGCCATCGCCCTACAGAGATGAGCGGCGGTGAGCTCCAGAGGGTAGCCATAGCAAGGGCATTGGCAAATGATCCTGATATGGTGCTTGCGGATGAGCCAACTGGGAACCTTGATTCCAAGACAGGAAAAGCTATAATGAGGATATTCAAGAGTCTCTGGAAAGAGGGCAAGACAGTGGTCATGGTCACCCATGACCGTGAGCTTGCAAGATATGCTCAAAGAATAATCAGATTAAAGGACGGACAAGTCATAGGAGGTTCAAAGAAAAAATGAAAAAAATTACTTTTATAATGCTTGTTTTTACATGCATTTTGATGCTGAGCATCTCTGCTCAAGCAAGACAGAGAGTGACATATACCAATGTACTGATAGTTGATATGGTAAGATATGACCCCAGCCCAGTAAGGCCTGGATTTTCAGTGGACATATGGTTTGAGGTATCGAACATAGCCAAAGAGTCACTCGATATCAAGCTAGACTTGGTCGAAGAGTTCCCTTTCACTGTAGTAGATGGACCAATCACGTTTACATTAGGAGTAAATGAGAAAAAACAAATCAAATACACAGTGAATGTAAATTCAAATGCACAAGACCAGAGCTACAGCCTATTCCTTCAGTATTTCTCAGAAAAAGCAAATACTGGCTACAGCCAGGCTTTTGCTGTGCCTATTTCAAGGGGAGGAGGTGTTGAAGTTGGTGTGACTACTGTCAACATAGATCCAGAGATGATTCCTCCTGGAGATCAGGCAAAGCTAAGCATAATAATTGAGAATAATGCAGATTACCTCATGAAAGACATGACAGTAGAGCTGAACCTTGAGGCAGATTCCATACCTTTTGCCCCATTTGGGACCACATCAAAGAAAAAGATAAGGGAGATACTGGTCGGGTCCAATGCAGCAGTAGAATTTGACATAATCGCGTTGCCTACAGCAGAGGCAGGAATATACAAAGTGCCACTGATAGTGCAATATTATGACGAACTTGGCCACAGCTTCAACAAGAGTGAGCTTCTCGGGCTTACGATAGGGAGCGAACCTGATGTGTATGTAGAGATAAAGGAGAAGGAGATATACAGTGCAAAAGGCACAGGGGATATTGTGCTGAACATAGTCAACAAGGGACTGACTGACATAAAGTTCCTGAAAGTGACTTTGGACACATCAGACCAGTATGACATACTCTCTTCTAGTACAGTATACATTGGAGATGTGGATAGTGATGATGAGGAGACATCAGATTTCAAGCTCAGGCTGAAAGGTGCAAGTGATGTCAAGCTGCTCATAAGGCTTGAGTACAGGGACGCCAACAACAGGCCTTTTGAGCTGGATGAAGACCTTCCAATAGTGATATACAGCAAGAGCGAGCTTGGAATGGAAAGCAATGGCACGACATGGACTATAGTGATAGTCGTGATTCTTGCAGGAATAGGGATATGGTACTACTACCGCAGGAAGAGGAGAAGGCAGAAGTAATATCCCATGATAAGGGACTATTTTTTTATATCCTGGAGAAACCTGAGACATAGGAATCTCAGAAGCCTGCTTACAATAATAGGCATCTTTATAGGAATTGCTGCTGTAGTGAGCCTCATCAGCTTGAGCAAGGGCATGCAGGACGGGATAAAAGGGGAGCTGGAGAATGTCGGCGCTGATAGGATAGTAGTCACTCCCGGTGGAGGTGCCGCAGCCTATATGGGTCCGATGGCAGCAGGCCTGTCTTCTGCTAAGCTCACTAACAAAGATATTGAGATAGTCAGGAAGGTGAAGGGCGTAAAGTTTGTCAGCGGCATCCTGATGGAAATAAAGCAGGCAGAATTCAGGGATGAGAAGAAGAGCGTAAGCATAGTGGGGTCCCCGACTGATTCTGATGGAGCAGCATACATAAATGAGCTGAGTTTTTTTGAGATAGACAAGGGAAGGCAGCTTAGAGATAGTGACAGGTACAAGGTAGTGGTAGGTTATGAGATTGCCAGGGATACCTACAAGTCTGAGATAAAGCTGAGAGACAACATCTACATCGAGGGGATAGCATTTGAGGTTGTAGGGGTGCAGAATCTTGCAGGCACAGGAGTTCATGATGTGATGGTGAGGATACCATTGGATGTAGCCCAGGAAATGTGGAACAAGGATGATGAGGTATCCATGATCTTTGCCAAGATCAAGGAAGGTTTTAGTCCGACGCTTGCTGCAGAGAGGGCGCAGAAAGTTTTGAGAAAGGAAAGAGGGGAGAAAGAGGGAGAGGAAAGTTTCATGGTGCAGTCAGCAGAGGACATGCTCAGGAGCTTTACAGTTATATTGAGCGTGGTGCAGACCATCCTTGTAGGTGTTGCTGCCATAAGCCTCATCGTTGGAGGAATAGGGATAATGACCACCATGTATACCTCTGTGACAGAGAGGAAGAGGGAAGTAGGAATCATGAAGGCATTGGGTGCAACAAACAATGAGGTGATGTGGTTTTTCATGGTTGAGTCAGGCATGATAGGGACAGCAGGCGGAGTTTTAGGTGTCGTGCTGGGCATAGGCATGGCAAAAGGAGTTGAATTGGCAGTGGCCCAGATGGGCATAGCTATACTCAAGGCAAGCCTTTCACCGTATCTCATAATAGGTGCCTTACTCTTTGCTTTTTCAGTAGGGGCAATATCTGGAGTGTGGCCGGCAATGCAGGCAGCAAAGCTTAACCCTGTGGAGGCATTGAGGGACTG
>JAUVBP010000198.1 GCA_030591125.1 Candidatus Woesearchaeota archaeon
CCTCCTGGACCAGAAAGGTTACGATGAGATATTCTGTCCCATATACTCTTCAAGACTGTCAGGATTCTCAAATCTGATCGTCCAGCTGATACATGAGAGTGTAGGGAAGAATAAGAAAGGCCAGACGATATTCTGTGCAGACGCTCCGGAATCGCAGCACCACACCAATCAACGGTTCTTCGGAGGGAAACACAATGTCTGCGGAGTGTTTGTCACAGTAGAGAATCAGGATGACAAGGAATCAAGAGTGAAAGTTCCTGATAAGCTCAAGAGGATAAGGATCCGTGATACGACTCTCAACAGTCTTGATGGCGTCCCATATGAGAAAGCTCTTGAGTTTGAGTTTGAAGGGACCTGGCAGGACGCAGTGAAGAACAAGATACCTATCGCAAGAGTGAGCCTGGACAGCATATCCCCTCATGATGTCGGTGAGTTCCTGGCATTCTGGGAATACGTCGCAGTATATTCCGCCCTGCTCCGTGGACTCAACCCTTACGACCAGCCTCAGGTGGAAACGAGCAAAGAGATAAGTTTCAGGCTGAGGAAAGAGCATAAGTAGAATGAGTGAATACAACGGTTTCTTTTGATTTTTAGACTAAAAACTAGATTTACAAAGATTTTTATAATAATAAGACCTAAAAAGATGAATGAAAAAAATAATATTGATTTGCGGATTTCAAGGCACTGGAAAGAGCACATTTTCAAAAGAACTTTCCAACAGACTTCCCACAGCATATTTTCTTGATGCGGATGAATTCTTTACCACGCAAGAAAAAATTCCTGATGATATTAATAAATTATCAAGAGAAGAACGCACAAAAAGACGAGAAAAGTACATCACATCAAAAACTTCTGAGATTAGACGTCTTTTAGATCTACATGACACAGTCATCACTGATGGCCTTTTCACCCACAAACGAGATAGACTCTTTGTTAAAGAGCTTGCCAAGAGAGAAAAGGTCCAGTTAGTTATCATCAGGATTAGTTGTCCAAAAGATATTGTAAAGAAACGGATATTTGCTCAAGAAGAGCACATACTAAAACCTGAGAAAAGATGGAACTCCTATCTTCGGACAGTAGAAGAATGGGAACCCATAGAAGAGAATCATATTGAAATAGATAACAGCACCAACATCGATTACAATACAATAGTAGATATGATGAATAAAAAACTGTAATATGCCCCTACAAGCATCACTCCCACTTGACTTCCAGGAAATGCGACGAGCATGAGAAACAGGGATCATAGGCACGTATCAGCTTCTCTATCTCCAGCACTATCTGCTTCTCACCGAGCTTGAGCACAGAAGGGAGGAAATCACGTATGTCTTCCTGCATGTTCAGGAGATTCTGGCAGGTCGGCGTTATTATATTTGCCTTGGTTATCTCTCCTCGGTCATTTATCTCGTAATCATGGAATAGCATACCCCTTGGAGCCTCAACAGCACCCACTCCCCTTGATTTCTTGAACTTGAGCTTGACTGGCTCTTCGTCGACTATCTTGATCTTCCGGCACAGTTCTATCAGCCGGTCGACACTCTGCGCAAGCTCGACAGCCTGGGCAAAATTGTTCATGAACGGGTTGAATATAGGGAACTTCAGCTTTGCATCGTTGACTATCTTCTTGGCGTTCTTGGAGAGGAACTTGTAGTTATTGTTGAGCCTTGATAAAGAACCGACCATATATGGCCTGTCCTTCTTGACCACGAAATTCGCTGTTGAATAAGGTTCGTGATATTCCTGCAGGTATTTCAGGTAGTCATCCTTGCTAAATCTGGTGGATTGTGAGACAAGATCACCATGAAGTGTAGGGTACCCTACACCATCCTGGAGCGAGAAGTATTCTGTCTCAGCCTCGAATTTAGGGTTCTTGAGCTTGCCGAAGAGTTTAGCCACGGCAAGAACATCGGCCTGCACATCCTGGAGCTTCCTCCGCAGGAGATCCATCTGTTCCTGTTCCGGGAGCTTTGTCATCCCTCCGACCTGTGCAGATACAGGATGCATGTCCCTCCCACCGATGACACGGACTACCTCATTGCCGAGCTGAGTCAGCTTCAGTGCCCTTTCGACCTCTTTCCTGTACTTTGGTCCGAGTGCAAGGGCAGATTCACAACCCAGATAATCAGGAAGGGCAAGGAAATAGAGGTGGGCTGCATGGCTCCTGACACGCTCGCCCAACACAAGCATCTCACGCAGCATCTTTGTCTGCTCTGAAGGCTTGATTCCAAGTGCTGCTTCTACTGCCTGTATAGAACAGACTACATGGATACAGCTGCATATGCCGCAGATCCTTGACGTCAACTCTGGAGCTTCATAGCACTTTCGTCCTTTGAGCAGTGCCTCGAAATATCGTGAGCCTTCCACCGAACCCAGTTCACACTTCTTGACTTCACCCTTGTCTATCGATAAGGTCAGGTTCGCATGCCCCTCGATCTTTGTTATGTGTTCGAGCTTGATTGTCTTTGCCATCTTATTCCATCACACCGGTTGATATGTCACTGATTGACACATCATTTCTTCTTGAATCCTGTAATCATATTCATTATTGATTTTGATTGCTTTTTTGGCTGCTTTCCAGAAGATTTTTTCTTTGGAGCAGGCTTGACTTTCTTAGATACCTTCTTGACAGCCTTTTTTTTCGGTTTAGGCTTCTGCTTTGTCTTCTTCTGCTTCTTGACAGCTTTCTTCTTGACTGCCTTCTTCCTGACAGGTTTTTTCACGCTCTTCTTTTTCTTCACAGCTTTCTTCGATCTGACCGGTCTCTTCTTAGCATTCTTATTCACAGACTTTTTCTTCTTGGCAGTCTTTTTCTTAGGCTTCTTGACAGGCTTCTTCCGGGACAATTTTTTCTTGGCAGCCTTTTTCTTCTTGACAGCCTTTGGTTTTTTCTTGACTTTCTTGATCGTCTTAAGTCTCTTTACCTGCTTCTTTACCTTCTTTGATACAGG
>JAUVBP010000186.1 GCA_030591125.1 Candidatus Woesearchaeota archaeon
GAAACTTCCATCAAGGTCCTCTATGACTTTCAGTACCAATTCAGGGGTAAGATCCTTCTTCTTGAACCTGGAAGTGTCCATGCGTTTGTCAAAAGATAGTCTTTTCCGCATACGGAGCCTTGTCAGGTAGTATCCCAGATGATGCTCGAACAGCACATGGGCTATCTGTCTTACCCTTCGCGACTCTTCCTTGTCAAGCCAGAATGTCATTTCAGCCTCTTTTTTAACATACACCCATCATGAGGACAGGCAATCTCACTTATAAACAGATATTTACGCCCTTTTTAAATTGTTCTATATTTCCCACCTCATGAGATGGTTGAATTGCTCGCAGCAACAGCACTCAATGGGGAATATAGACCATTGAAAATCCTACATAGTGATATTCCGCTCCTTGGGGCTGTTAGGATTTTCATTTTATTGCATCACATCAATAAAAATCTTTAAATACCAGCCCACAGATACTGTTTAGCATGGACATAGACAAATATGATATCCACACGCTTGAAGATTCAGAAGACATCTGCAAGGACTGCCTGAACTGGAAAGAATTCAAGGAGAAGTGCTGGTATCACTGGCAGCTGAAGAAGGAGTGCTCCCAGAAGATGAGTCTTCCTTGATAAAAAGAACCAAATAGATTTTCTTAGATACACCAAAACACCTAGTTCTAGCACCAACACCCCTGCCTAGCGAGCTTCCAGAAACTAGAGCAGATAATATCGCAGTTCCCTTCAATCTTGATTGAAGGCCAGCGCCAACGGGGAAAGCGTGAGCAAACAGAAGCAATGACACTTACAGAGCGAGCGCAGTGGTGTTGATGCGTGCAAGAGGATAAAAACCAATACAGAAATACGTAAGTTCCTAACATGACTTACATACATGACCCGGCCTGCCGCCTGCTCCCATCTTCTCCCTGCAGTACATGCAGTGATAATGGTTCACTACTGACAGTATGAAGACGATGAATATTATGGCATCAGTGACAATGCACATCACGCACCACGACCTTATCACAAGCGCCTGGACAACAGTGAGATAAGACATGAACATGACACCTATCGAAGACATCGCCAGAAGTATGAAGTTCAACATGCGCGTATTCAGCTTCCTTATCTTTCCGCCCTCCTTGAGGATAAGCCTGACGCATATCACAATCATCGCGATATATCCCAGCACACCTATCAGAGATACTGGCACACCAAATATAGATGAATAGCTGCTTTTCGCCACAGTTATGCAGTCGAACTTCTCGTTTATGCTGCAGAAACTGCCGACTGAAGGTTTGAGATGCAGCCACGTCAGATACACTGACACCAAAAGGCCGAGGATAAGCAGGAAAAGTATGATGCTGAGGACCGGCCGGACCCTCATTGCCCGCGTCTTGTGTTCAGGCTCCTCATGATTCAGGTGACGGGTGATAGAAGCAACACGATCAATCTTATGTTCAATCCTGTTGAGCTGGACCTGCTGCGGTCTGCGTACCACCTGCTTTTTACGTGGATTGCCACGCGACTTGCTGCGCAGCTTTGAGACAGTCTTTCTCTTGACGACCTTACTGCTGCGCTTCACCGTCTTTTTCTTTGCCATCGACACACCTAAGACTTATTCATAATATAACAAAAACTTGCCAATAATCTATGGCTCACCTATTTGACTGGCAAGTTTTTGGGATTAAAAACAGCGCTTCGCGCTTATACTACAGTAATACATTCTCATGCTAAAACATAAGGTATTGCGCTGTTTTTAATAAATGTTACGCTCACCTTTTGCCAGGTCGGCTCTTCAGCTTCGGAACGAACATGTAGAAATAGACCCTGTTGAAAGACAGCAGACTGAACGCCAGCACTACTGCTAATACTATGCTCACCAGACCATATCCATAATAGACTGGTATGGCCTGCATCGCAGGACCCAATATGTGCAACACGCTCCAGTCAAACGCATAATAGACACCGACAAGCACTGCTGCCAACAAGGACGTAGACAATAGAAGAAGAAGATAATGGCGCAGGTTGTTGAAGAGAGTATCAAATGTCCTGTTCAGGAGCTTACCGACGCGGAAGTCATTGTGCATGAATAATGTATGCATAGTGTTCATCACCAGATACAGGACGACAGCAAAGACAATCAGGAATATATCGCGCACAGTCTTTATCAGCCCTATCTTTATCGTGAATATGAACCCTGCAGAAAACAGCAGGAATATTATGATGAAGACTCCGATCATCGCAGCATTTGCACAATAGAACCTTTTGAATCTCCTGAAATCCAGCTTTGAATTGGTAAATATATTCTTTATCCGATACATGATAAGGAATTTGAAGGATGAATAGATGAAGAATGTCAGAGCAAGGTATGCAAGGAACATGAGCAAGGATATCATGAGCTTACCGCTCACATTGAATGGCAGGTCATTAGGCTGCGGCACAGACCTCGTGAACAACAGGTTCATGAGGATGAATACTGTCAGGAAAAGAAGGTCAAGACCTACACACTTCAAAAGACTTGCCTTGTTGTCTCTTGCTACTCTGTACACATCAAAAGGCATGCTCTTCAGCACCCAGTCCATCTTTCCTGCAGTCTTTTTCTTTGCCATATTCTCTGCCGGCATCACTTTACAGTGAACGTCCCTCGCATCTTCTTCCAGTCCTTGCCAGAGTATACTGAATTGAAGAAATCGAACTCCCCTTTCTTGTCAGCGATGAATATGAATGTGACAGACTCTTCAGGAGGCACCCTCTCATTTATCCCGAAATCAGGAAGAGCAAACCCATGTCCTACATCGATGCTTGTCACAGTGAGCATCACATTATCACCATATCTTACAGCCACATCCGAAGGATCATACTCGAACTGCCGCGCATTGATCAGGATCTGCACATACTCCTCAGATACACTCGCGGAATTCCCTTCACCCACATCATCTGACGCATCAGCGACAGTCTCTGCAA
The DNA here is from genome assembly GCA_030591125.1 of Candidatus Woesearchaeota archaeon. GTDB lineage: Archaea > Nanobdellota > Nanobdellia > Woesearchaeales > UBA11576 > JABMQF01. Next base: position 2,952 of record JAUVBP010000186.1, read on the forward strand.
CCCTCTCGGCAGATTGATATGAATCTGCAGCCTGCCGGCTTGCCGATATGTCCTGCGTTCCATCGATCCCTGCAGGTCCAGGCGCACATCCCAACCCTGACAGGAAGATGATGACAATACATATGATTGTGGATACGTTCTTCATATTACATCACCAAAAGACGTCTGACATCTTTCTTGTATCTTGTGATCAGGGCGTA
>JAUVBP010000091.1 GCA_030591125.1 Candidatus Woesearchaeota archaeon
CTAGCTACTCAGATACAGGCAAGCTTGAGATGGACCTGATGGGCGGAGCTATCCACGACACGATCGAGGAAGGCGAGACCAAGACATACACCCTACATGGTAAGGAGTATGAGGTCACTGCACTGATCATCTCTGATTGGGCTGGCGCAGTCGGATCAGCTAAGGTCAAGATGAAGGTCAACGGCGAAGTCACTAAGGAGATGCAGGAAGGATCAACAGAGATCCTGAATGACGGTACCTCACTCGGTATCAGGGAAGTCCTTCCTAACGAGGCTGGTGAGACCGCAGGCGGAGATATCCTTGAGTTCTATCTTGGAGCTTTCAAGATACATTTCGAGGATATGACCGGAACATCTGGTACCTGGGACGGAAGTGTTGAAGTCAATGAAGAGAATCTGGAAGATGCAGAGCTCGACATAGTCTTCACCGATGACACCAACAATGCGACAACTGCGACAGAAGTCAGGATAAGCAAGATCAGCTATGAGCTGTTTGTCGATGGCGCTGGCGGAGACGAGCCGTTCCTCGCACCTGGAGAAGGTCTGAGGGAATACCTTGACGAGCCTGAGGGCATGCTCTCAGATGCTTGGGATTTCAGCTATCAGGGCCTTTCAGAGCCAGGAATAGATGAGATTAAAGTCAAGGCAAGCGGTGACGATGAGTACAGGTTGAACTTCGTCAACAACCAGGGTGTTGAATACAGCAATATAAGGCTGGGATTCGCAAACACATCTGGTCTGCACTATGGTGATGACGACGATGCACTTGTCTTCAACCAAGACAACAACGAGAGCGTTGCAGCTTCGTATACCATTATGAAGAACGATTACTTCGTTCTCTCGCACAATGGTAACCAGGACACAGGCGTGACCCGGATCTTGAGGCTGGATTCTGTAGATACATCAAATCTGTTGATCCAGATGACAGATGTCGGAACTGGGGCTTCACTGAATTCCCAGTACGTCGGAACACTGGGCGCTGCACCAGGTGTCTCATCAGGCGCAATCAACGTTGGCGGATACACCTTTGACTTCTGGGCTCTTAACACCAGCTCATCAGGCAAAGGACAGATCCAGCTGCTCGTTGACCTCAACGACAGTGGAACAATGGGCGGCGAAGCAATAGTCGTGACAAACGGCGGAGCCATGATTGACCTTGGAACCCAGGTCACTACTGACGCACGAACAGTGTCTACCATCGATTGGGAGTTAACGTTCTCAACAGAGACAGACAACTTCGACGAAGCACCTGCCGTTGCTGAGACGTTCGTAGTGAACATCAGTGCTGCAGGCAACGAAGTTGACCTGGATGTTATAGCAAAGAGCTCAATCGGCTTGAGCTTTAACACACCTGAGGACAACGACGATGTCAAACTTGGCATGACAGATTATGGTGTCATGATCAAGGAGCAGAATGAGGACAACGATCCGGATACCCTGACCGTTGAATACCCATTGGCACAGATTCTGCCACAGGTCTTCGTGACTTTCGATAAGACTGTCACAACAGAAGGCACTGCAGGATCCATAACCATTGAGCGTCCTCAGAGGATCGACATCGGTTCAGCAGTCCTTGCTAGCCAGGTCTCAGACCCAACAGCTCTGAACGTGATATCCGTTGGTGGTTCATGCATCAACTCCGTCACAGCAGAGATAATGGGACTGACGTACCCAGCATGCGGTGCAGCATCCGGACTAAGTGAAGGCGAAGGCATTGTCAAGCTCTATGAGAGTGGTGACAAGGTCGCTATCGTCGTCGCAGGTTGGGAAGCTGAAGACACAACCAGGGCAACAAGAGTCCTTGCAGACTTCAAGACATACCAGGAAGCTGGTCAGCTTGTAGGCAGCGAGGTAAGCATCACTGGAACATCTGCTACAGAGTTCACAGTGAGCCCAGTCTCTGGCGAGTCAGTTGCTGAAGAAGTCGAAGAAGAAGAAGTTGTAGAAGAGTAAATCTTCTGTAACTTTGGAATCTAACCCGAAAATTTTTTATTTTTTTTACATTTTTAATTTTTAAAGACTTATTCTATAAGCTTAACAAAACAGCCTATTTCTAGATATACAAATAGCACCAGCACTCCCGCCTAGCGAGTTTACAGGATAAGAAACAGCAATCAACGCAGTTGGCACGAGCTATGCTTGGGAGATTACGAACCGCAGGTTCGAAATGGGCAAACAGAAGTAATAGAACTATAGTCAACGAGCGCGGATGTGCTGGTGCGTGATTACAAAGAAATTAAATATCAATATCTAGCTTCTTGACCACTCCAACTACGCAGCGCTCACTCTGCATATTTACCCACTTATCTTCGCTGAACTGCTATAATCACTGTCTTTATCAGCATAAGTTCGCTAGGCGGCGTAGTTGGAGCTATAGTGAATAAGATTGAAGTCCCGAAACATTTATATTATACATTCACAGGTCTGACACATACCACACCATCAGAAAAAGAGGTATTAAATTGAGAAGTATAACCCCCCGCAAGATACTTTCTATCGGAATGAGCATATTGACAGCCAGCGCCACACTTCTGGGCGCTTCTGCAGCGACACCTGACCTGGAAGACTACCCTGAACCGTTCATAAAAGATGGAGAATTCAATGGTATGCTGGTCATAGGCGATGATGCTGCTCCTGCAGACATAATAGGTATCACAGACATAGCGATGAGCCTGCAGTTCAGCGCCACTGTAAAAGAGACTATCCGTCTTTCTGAAGGGGATGCGCGTGTAGAAGCATACCAAAATGCAGCGAAAGCAGAGCGGTCTGGTGACGCACTTGAGCTTAACGAATGGTTGGGTGATGTTGTAGAGACACTGAGCGCAGCAGATGCTGAATCGCTCAAGAGCTTCACAGTGGCCAATGATAAGGGCAGCACTCAGGTCAATCAGTATCTCAAGCTCTCATGGGGTCCTGCAGCACTCCCTGATGATGGGGCTTATGCAAAAGTGCTTCACACAAAGGATGAAGATGGCACTGTTGGTGACTTTCTTTGGTTCAAGGATGGTGAAGAGATTTTCCAGTACGAACTTGAGTTTGAAGAGGGCCTTAAAGCAGACATTGACCCTACAAGTGACCTTCTGACAGACATGGAAGGCGAGACATTGCATATCCTTGGTGAGGATTTCACCATCACGCGCGCAAGATGGATGCCTTCTACAAAAGGGCTGAGCCTGGAGCTGATGGGAGGTTCCATACACGATCTTCTCGAAGAAGGCGCTTCCCGCACATATTCATTGAAAGGGAAAGAGTATGAAGTGAGCGCATTCATCGTATCTGACTGGCTGGGCGCGACAGAGACTTCAGTGAAGCTGAAGATCAACGGCATCCTGACCAAAGAACTGAATGCAGGATCGACAGAGATACTTCCTGATGGCACAGTCCTGGGCATCAGGGAGATACTGCCGAATGAGGCTGGAGAGATTACAGGCGGAGACCTTATCGACCTGTATCTTGGTGCGCACAAGCTGGAATTTAATGACATATACACTGCAGGCACCTGGGACGGCACTGTTGAGATTGACGGTGAAGGGATAGATGATTCAGAGCTCATGATCACCTATTCGAACACTTCCGGTTCAGTGCGGCTGGACAGGATATCGTACCGTCTGTACACAGACAGCAAGACTGGTGACGAACCCTACATAATGCCAGGTGATGGGCTGAGAGACTGGCTCGACGAGCCTGAAGGGTTCCTTGCAAGGGACTGGGACATAAGATATATGGGGCTTTCAAGACCGACCACCTCAGTCATAGCGATCACAAACAGCGGTGATGATGAGTACAGGATCAGCTTCACGAATACTCAAGGCATCGAGCACAAGACAATGAAATATCTCTACAGCAACTCCACAGGGTTATACTTCGGTGATGATGATAATCATCTCACATTTGAGATCGATCTGACATCCCTGACAGGCAACGAAGTCGACACCGACTGCACGATAAGGAAGAAAGATTATTTCATCGTCGGGCACAACACCCACACAGACCAGGGAGTGTCAAGGGTCCTCCGTCTTGATGACATCGACACTGATGAGAAGACTATCCAGATGACAGACATAGGCACAGGAAAAGACATCATCAGCACGTTCACTGCGCTGAACAGCACATCGACAGGAGATACCATAAATGTAGGAGGTTATCAATTCGATTTTGCAATCTGGGACGGATTCGGCTCGGGGACTGAAGAGTACCGCCTATGTGTAGACCTTAATGACACGAACTCCCTTACCGGGACGCACAAGGCATTCCTTGTGGCCGAAGGTGGAGCGATCATCGACCTGGCAACCAATATCGCACAGTCAACATACAGGCAGGACCTTGGGGCGAGCATCACTACAAGGATAACCACAGAGGCGGATAATTTCTATGAGACTGTTCCTGCTGATGAGGACATCGATATCATAATCACAAGATCCAGTTCAGGAGATGTGGACCTCGACGGGCTGTCAAACAGTTCGAACGGTTTCACGTTCGAGGCATCTGATGATGATCAGAACAGGTATTACGCCCTGAGCAATTACGGGGTATTCGTGAAGGAACATGCAAGAAGCGGTAATGCAGACAATCTGGAGATATATTACCCTGAATCACAGCTGCTTCCGCAGGTATTTGTTGCATTCGAGAAGACGATGATACCTGAAGACAGTATAGGGACCATAGACGTATTGCGGCCGACGCGTGTCAAGCTGGGTTCAGCAGTCCTTGCCAAGCAGGTGCTCGACATCGATGGACAGAACATAATCTCTGTCGGAGGACCTTGTGTCAACAAGGTCACTGCAGATATCATGGGACTCGATTATCCTGCATGCGGACCAGAATCAGATATGAATGAGGGGGAAGGTCTTGTCAAGCTCTACAGACGCGGCAACAATGTCGCGATCATCGTCGCAGGATGGGATGCAGACGACACTACCAGGGCATCAAGGGTCCTTGCAGATTACAAGGAACAGCAGGATAAAAGGAAGCTTAAAGGCAGATCAGTGGTAGTCACCGGCAGTTCTGTGACACAGTATACTGTAAAACCAGTAAACTGAGCTGCTCACGCGACTTCAGCGACAAAGATATTGTCCTTGTCACGAAGGACCTTGAATCTTATCTGGCCTTTCTTCTTATGGCACGCAACGACAGATACCACCCTTCCTTGTGCCTCAGCCAGCATCTCGTCCTTCATCCGTCCTGGAGCCACAATTATCCCACGCACGACATCCCCTTTCTTGAATGGCTTCTCAAGAGGTTCTGTCTTGAACAATGAATGTTCTTTCGTGCGGAGAGTGACGCCAGTATCTTTCTCCCACCCGTCGAGCTTTTCATAGAAATCATCCCA
>JAUVBP010000136.1 GCA_030591125.1 Candidatus Woesearchaeota archaeon
AAGAGCGTCATCCTTGCGACCGGTGCCAGGGCCAGGAAGATCGGCGTGCCTGGAGAGGATAGGCTTGCAAAGAGAGGTGTGACATACTGCTCCATCTGTGACGGGCCACTCTTTGCAGAAAAAGAGGTCGCAGTGATCGGCGGAGGGGATGCTGCGCTTGAGGCTGTGGATTTCCTGAAAGAGATAGTATCAAAGATATATATGTTGGTCCGTGACGACAGGTTCACAGGCCACGAATACCTGATTGAGCGCATCAACAAGAATAAGAAAGTAGAGGTGATGTTCAACGCGGACACCACTGAGATCCTTGGTGACAAGTTCGTGTCAGGCCTGAAGTGCAGGCAAGGAGAGGAGGAGAGGCAGCTTGATGTCCAGGGCGTCATCATCGAGATCGGCAGGGTGCCTAACACAGAGACATTCAAGGATATTGTGAACCTTGACTCTCATGGCCACATAGATATAGATTGTCAGGGACATTCCAGCACTCCCGGCGTATTTGCTGCAGGAGATTGCGCATCAGGTCATGAATATCAATACGTCATCGCTGCAGGGCAGGGATGCATGGCACTGATCAAAGCCGCAAGATACCTGACAACAAAGAAGGAGTGAAAAGATGCAAAATCATGGAGTATCAAATATAGGAGGTACTGAAAATGACAGAGATCAATGAGATTTACAAGTGCACAGTGTGCGGCAATATTATCGAAGTGCTACACAAAGGTGCAGGAGAACTGGTCTGCTGCAACCAACCGATGGGGCTTATGGACGAGAACTCCACAGATGCTGCTCAGGAAAAACACGTCCCGGTCGTAGAGAAGACTGGAAAAGGTATGAAAGTCACTGTAGGCTCCGTGCCCCACCCGATGGAAGAGGACCACTTCATCGAATGGATAGAGCTCATTGCTGACGGACAGGTATGGCGGAAGATGCTCAAGCCAGGAGATACCCCTGAGGCAGAGTTTGAAGTGTCACCAGAGAGATGGACTGTCAGAGAATACTGCAACCTGCACGGATTATGGAAGATTGAAGAATAGGAGGGATAGATATGTCAAAGACAGAAGAGAACCTGAAAGCCGCTTTCGCAGGCGAGAGTCAGGCAAGGAACAAATATACCTACTTTGCGAAAGTCGCAAGGAAAGAAGGATATCATTACATAGCGAAGATATTCGAAGAGACCGCAATCAACGAGGTGCAGCATGCAAAGGATGAGTTCAAGCTCCTTAAAGGTATCGGTGATACAAAGTCCAATCTAAAGGCAGCGATAGAAGGCGAGCATTATGAGACTTCTGACATGTACCCTACATTCGCCAAGGAAGCTGAAGAAGAAGGGAATACTGAAGCTGCAGATCTGTTCAGGCAGATTGCCAAGGTGGAGAAAGAGCATGAAGAGCGATACAAGAAGCTTCTTGATATGGTCGAGAAGGGCACAATGTTCAAGAGGGAAGAGCCTATCAGGTGGAAATGCAGCAAATGCGGATATATCCACGAGGGTAAAGAACCCCCTGAAAAATGTCCTTCATGTAAGCATCCAAAGGGATATTATGAGCCTGAATGTCTGTAAAGGTTCAAAAATATTTTTTATTTCTTGATTTAGTGTCACAACCCGCATAGCATATCATCCGCTCAGGAATTCTACTATTCAAAAACAAGACAATTTATAAGGAATATTGCCATCTATACCTGGATGATCACCTAAAGAGGCAATGACATGAATATCACAATAGGTTCTGACCACGCAGGTCTCAAGACAAAAGAGAAGTTGAAAGGATATCTTGAAAAGAGAGGCATGACCTGTGACGACTTGGGGACATACTCCGAAGAGTCAGTAGACTACCCTGATTATGCTGAAAAGGTCGCAAGAGAGATTACAAAGAGCAGGAACCCTACAAAAAGAGGTATTTTGGTCTGCGGTTCAGGTACGGGAATGGTGATAGCTGCAAATAAGATAAAGGGGATACGTGCAGTTGCCGCGTATGATGCATACACTGCAGAGATGTCGCGTATCGACAATGATACCAACATCCTATGCTTACGAGGCAGGAAATTCTCATTCGATAAGATAAAGACAATAGTTGACACCTGGCTCAAGACTCCTTTCAGTGGAAAGAAGAGACACAAGCTCAGGCTTGTCAAGATAAGGAAGCTGGAGAGATGAACTGAAAAGGACCAAGAGAAGATATTCATGGACAAGCACATAATACCTTCAATAATAGCAGGCTCACAGGCTGAACTGGATGAGCGCATAGCAAAGGTCAAAGATCTTGTGGATTGGATACAGCTTGACGTCATGGACGGTAGGTTTGTCTCTAACAATTCCCTGGATTTTAAGTTCACACTTCCTGAGATGTCCTGCAAGGTCGAAGCGCACCTGATGGTGAATGATCCTGTAAGCTGGATAGATGAGCACGGAAGCAAGGTAGATACGATAATAGTGCATGAAGAGTCCTGCCGTGGACAGGATAAGCATAATGCGATAATGGAAAAGATGACCACCTTGAAAAAGAGGCTTGGGGTAGCGATAAACCCAGACACGCAAGAAGAGATGATCCAGCATTGCCTGGACAAGGTTGATTTTGTGCTGGTAATGACTGTCCAACCTGGTACATATGGTGCGAAGTTCATCCCTGAGATGCTTGGTAAGGTAAAACAGCTCAGGAGCATGAAGCCAGACATTGATATTGAGGTCGATGGAGGAATTTCAATCGGCACGATAAAGGCTGCAAGTGAAGCAGGAGCCAACAGGTTTGTTGTAGGGTCTTATATCCAGGACGCAGATGATGTCAAAGCGGCAATCACTGCACTGAAGAAAGAAGTTGAAAAAGAGCATAAAAAAGAAGGTGAAAAAGATAGACCGGATACAGCAGCTTGAACTCATGGCCAACAGGCTGAGGATAGATTCCATCACATCCACTACTGCTGCAGGGTCTGGACACCCCACATCCTGCATGTCCTGTGCAGAGATGATGAGTGCTCTTTTCTTTGATGAACTAGGTGCAGATGATCAGTTCATCATGTCCAAAGGTCATGCCGCACCGATATTATGGTCTGCATATGCAGAAGCAGGACTCATTCCCAAGAAAGAGCTGAAGAATCTGCGCAAGATAGACAGCGACCTTGAAGGTCATCCCACTCCTCTGATACCTATGGTCAGGATCGCGACAGGAAGCCTTGGACAGGGGCTTTCGGCTGGCGTCGGTATGGCGCTTGCAAAGCGGCTCAAGAAAGACAGATCAAGGGTATATGTCCTGCTTGGCGACGGTGAATCTGCAGAAGGGTCGAACTGGGAAGCGGCCAATGCTGCAGCGCATTACAGGCTCAATAATCTCTGCCTCATCCTTGATACCAACAGGCTCGGGCAGTCACAGCCTACTATGCACGGCCATGACATGGACCGATATAAGAAGAAGTTTGCGGCTTTCGGATGGGACACGATGATTGTCGATGGTCATGATGTACGCCAGCTGTTACGGGCATTCAGGAAAGCGAAGTCGAGCAAGAGACCTTTTGCCATACTCGCCCGCACATTCAAAGGGAAAGGAGTCTCATTCCTGGAAGACAAAGAGGGCTGGCATGGGAAACCACTCAATAAAGATCATATGGAAAAGGCACTTGCGGAGATCGGCCCTGCAGACATCACACTAAGATCCAAAGTAAAGAGAAGCAGGGTCACACACAGGCATTCAGATTTCAGGCCCAATGATTACATGCTCGGTGAGATGGTCGCAACAAGGGGTGCATTCGGCAATGCTCTCCTGAAGCTGGGCAAGAAGGACAAGGATGTTGTCACAATAGATGGGGATGTGCGGAACTCGACCATGACTCTTGATTTTTTCAAGGCATTCCCTGGAAGGAGCTTCGAGTCTTTCATCGCAGAGCAGAACATGGTAGGCATGGCTGCAGGGACATAATCCATTCCCTGTGTTGTAAGTAAGCAGGTTTTCTGTATAATTTCCATAATCAGAGTATAGAGTATAGATGCCATTTGTACCAGTTGTGCAAGTAT